>JAJXWC010000061.1:0-4632 GCA_021781855.1 Bacillota bacterium
GTGTGCTATCTACGTACTTCGTGCTGTGAAAGATGAGAGCTTGCTCTCTTTATCCGCAACCTTAACAGTACATCGTACTGTTGAGCTATTGAGCTGTCAATGCTCACTACGTCACTAAAGTGGATGGTTGCAATTCCAGCTCTTAGCGTTGGCCTGATTGTACTTTAACATCAGCAGGGGAGAAAGAATCCTTGCTGATGAAGTAATCACTTTAATACTTTCAAAGGATATAACTTGACAAAAAATGTTTACAGTTGTAAACTGTATTTACAAGGAATTTAGGAGAAGGCTATATGGATACTTGAAAGGTGGTTTTTGCTGTCAAGTGTTTGTTGAGCCGCAGAAAGGAGAAAAGATGATTGAGAATGAATTTAATATTTCCAACGCAGAATTAGTAATAATGCGCGTGATTTGGTCATTGGGCGAAGCACGAGTGGATGAGATTGCCAGACAGGTTTCGCCAGAATTGGATTGGAGTCTTGCAACTGTAAAAACTTTACTGGGACGGCTCGTGAAAAAAGAAATGCTTTCAACTGAAAAAGAAGGACGAAAGTTCATTTATCGGCCGCTGATTGCGGAATGCGCAGCGATTTCACTCATGGGAAAAACGTTGTTGGATAAAGTTTGTCAGACGAAACAATCGCAGCTTTTAGAGGACATGATTGGAATGTCTGTTTTGACGGCTGCTGATGCGCGTCATTTGATAGAAATTCTGGAGAAAAGACAGACGGTAGAAAGTGTATCTTGTACTTGTTTGGAGGATATCGGCGTTTGTAGTTGTCAACATGAGCATGAGCAAGTGGCAGTAAAAATGGTTTGATAAGAAAGGAAAGACAATGACGAAACAAACATTGAAAATCGAAGGGATGACTTGTGACCACTGTGTACATCACGTGACACAGGCACTTGAAGCTGTTGCTGGTGTAAAATCAGCAAAAGTTTCTTTGAAGAAAAATGAAGCAGTGGTCAAATTTGACGACACTGTCAAATTGTCTGACATGAGCACAGCGGTAGCTGAGGCTGGCTATAAAGTTGTTTCTTGAGAAATAATACTCTGACCGCTAGGTTAGGGTTTTTTCTTGACAAATTTTGTTTACAAGTGTAAACTATTTTTATAGATTTTAATCTAGCAAGTGTCTGCTCCGAATGACGAGAGTTTTGCTCTCTTTATCCGCAACCTTAACAGCACACTGAGTAAGGGCAGTCCTTTGCGACTGCGACTAACTGTTCAGCAGTATAACGCAGCGAAGATGGGTAGAGTGACTTGATCGCTTTGATGTCAGGTTATCCGCCAATATCAGTGGTGGAGTAAGTTTCCCCTCTCAAGATGAAGTAATCACTTAATATAAGGAATAAAACAATGCGAAGTCAAAGTTTCGTTATCACAGGCATGACCTGTGCGAACTGTGTAAATACGGTTTCTAAAGCACTTAATAAATCAGATAAAATCGTTGATGCAACGGTTAATTTGGCAACGGAAAAAGCGAAAGTATTGGCAGAAGACAGTTTATCGGATGCCGACATCATTGCGCTTGTTGAGGGCGCTGGTTATGGTGCGATTGTCAACGATAAGGCGCATCAGGAAAAAATCGCAGCGGATGCGCTTAAACGTGCAAAACGGTTGCGCTTGTCATTTGTGATTTCGGTGATTTTGACGGCACCTTTGCTGTTGGCAATGCTTTTTGACCTATTTAATGTGCATGCGTTGATGTTTTTACATCATCCAGTTTTGCAGCTCATTCTGGCAACGCCTGTGCAGTTTATCATTGGTTCGCGTTTTTATGTCGGCGCTTTTCATGCGTTGAAAAATAAATCAGCAAATATGGATGTGCTTGTGGCATTAGGCACGACTGTTGCTTATTTTTCAAGCTTGATTCTAGCTGTTTTCATGGGACAAACCAACGCATTAAATTTCGAATCAGCAATGGTTATTATTACACTGGTCATCATGGGCAAGCTTTTAGAACATAATGCAAAAGAGCGGACAACGAATGCAATTACTGGATTGATGAGTTCACGGGCAACAACGGTTCACACTGAAAATGGAGAAATGCCGATTGAAAATGTAAAAATCGGTCAAATCGTTCGGATTTTTGCTGGTGAAAAAGTACCACTTGATACTAAAATTATTCGAGGAATGGCTTCGTTTGACGAAAGTCATTTGACAGGCGAAAGTTTACCAGTCGTTAAAAGCGTAAATGATGCGCTATTTGAAGGAGCAATCAATCTTGATAGTGAAATTTTCGCGGAAGTTGTTCGTGATGTGAATGACTCCACTATTTCACGCATGGTAGAAATGATGAGTGAAGCACAGAGCTCAAAACCGAACATTCAGAAACTTGCCGATAAAATTTCAAATATTTTTGTGCCGATTGTACTTGCAGTAGCTTTAATTACTTTTGTTTTGACATGGATTTTTACAGGTGTTTTACTTACGGCAATTATGCATGCTGTAGCGACGTTGGTTATCGCTTGCCCATGCGCTTTGGGGCTTGCAACACCGACAGCGGTGATTTCGGGAACAGGTTTGGCAGCGAAAAATGGTTTACTGGTAAAAAATGCAAATGCGCTAGAACTTGCGAATTCGGTCAAAACGGTTTTCTTTGACAAAACGGGAACAATCACAACAGGTGAATTTGAATTAACCCATTTCACTGGTTCTGACGAAAACTTAAAAATCCTTGCCAGCCTTGAAGCACGTTCCAATCATCCTTTGGCAAAATCAGTCAAATTTGATGGGGACTTATACGATTTGACCAATCTGTCAGAACTTGCTGGACGCGGTTTGACCGCAGAAATTGCAGCGAAAAAATATTATGCGGGCAATGCAAAATTAATGAGCGATATTAACATCAAAGTTCCTGAAACTACGGATACAGTAATTTATCTGGCAACTTCTGATGAATTGCTTGCCACTGCAACTTTTAGTTCTACAATCAAGCCAGAAGCTGTTCAAACCATTGAGCAGCTCAAATCTCGAGGCTTAACGACAATTATGCTTACAGGCGATAATGAAATTTCTGCCCGTAAAATTCAAGCAGAAGTTCGACTAGATGATGTAAAAGCTGAACTTTCTCCTGAGGAAAAAGCAAAGATTGTCCAAAATACTGAACATTCGATGATGATTGGCGATGGAATTAATGATGCAATCGCACTTGCTTCAAGCAGCGTTGGACTAGCAATGGCAACAGGTTCAGACATTGCGATGGAAGCCGGCGATGTGACCATTATCGGTGGAAAAATTCATAAAATTCTTGATGTACTTGAAATTTCACATAAAACGATGCTTAAAATCAAACAAAATTATTTCTGGGCATTTTTCTACAACATTATTGGTATTCCGCTCGCCGCGTTCGGTCTGCTCAATCCAATGATTGCAGCTGCGGCAATGAGCTTATCGTCCGTCAGTGTTATTTTGAATTCTCTACTTTTGACAAGGGCAAAATTGAAGTGATTATTCTATCTGGAGCCTGTCGAAAAACAGTGAAATTTGTTGAAGTGATTACTTCATTAGTGGGGGATTTTTTCTCCCCCACTGATGTTAGTAGAACAAAAGCAGAGCTTAGTGCTGCTAATCCCGCGGGGGGCTTAGCACGCACTTGCTAGGTTAAAAACAAAAAAATGAATCGCTCAACCACGCGGTTCATTTTTATTTTTTCTTAAAATTGGACTTTTTCAGTAAACGCTCACTTTAATGCTTTTTTCTTTTCATCCAAAAATCATAAGCAATAAAAAGCAGAATCCCTGCGACAAAGCAAATAATCCCTGTTTTCAAGCCTTGTGGGAAGAAATTCAAGGTCAAAGTGTGTTTTCCAGCAGGTACAGCAACTTTGATAAATCCGTTTTGAGCTTTGAGCACCTTGTTGGCCGCCAATTTGTGTCCGTCAAGACTTGCCGACCAACCTTTATCATAAGGAATAGTGAGAAAAAGGTCTCCCGAAGTTTTCGCATCATAAGTGAGTACAGCACCATTTTTAATCGTCTTCGTCTGTACAGGATTTTCACGCAGTTTTGCCATTTCTGCTTGGTAAACTTGCGTATTCATCGCCCAAAACGAAGTTGTGTCAAATGAAACTTGCGAATTTCCGGGAAAACTCAAGGTCACTTTGAGCTGAGTAGTCTGGTCAAAATTACCGAGATTGAAGAAAAATCCGGTGTCATTCGTTGCGACATAATAACTCGCAAGCGGTGTAACTACTTTAGGTTTGCTCACGTCACTAATCGTAACATTCGTGTTAGTTGCATTGTCCGAAACGTAAGTAATATTGGGCACTGCCAGATAAGCCTGACTATGTGCAGGAACGGTGATACCGTAAGTAACGGATACATCATCTGTTTTACCGGGCTTACGGGTCAACGTTACATTATCGCCCGTTCCTGTAATCTCGTCGTCCGTATGTTCGCTGGTCGTATAAAATTCTTTGAAAAATGTGGTCTTAGTTTTAGCCAATTCATTCACGAACGCTGTCTGATTTTTGATATAAGAGTTTTTTCCGCTGACAAATTTTACATTTTGATAGCCACCGGGAACGAAAATTCCTAAGCTCTGTGCATCAGCATTTTCCGTCAGACTTGATAGCTTTGCCGAATTATCCACCAGAGTAAATCCGAATTTATTAGGCTGATATTGAT
>JAJXWC010000061.1:4642-11403 GCA_021781855.1 Bacillota bacterium
TATTTGACGCCAAAAATCGAATCCATCAACAGTGTATTCAGCGGATAGCGCAAATTTAAATAAGTATCGTCCGTATGAAAGCCAAGCTGCCGCAAAACTGAACTTGCGTTGCTGTTACGCACCGAAGAAAATTGCGAAAGCGAATTATAACCGTATTTCATACCATCATTTGCCGTGTCAGGTGTCGTATTGTCCGCTCTGGCAAATGATGAAGCAGTCAAATCCTGAATTTTCTGTGCCACAGGCTGCAATAAGTCGACCTGCTGATTATAATAATCACGCCCGGCAAAATTCCACTCTTTTTGAACGCCTTGCACCTGAAAATAAGCATTTATCCCCGCTTCACCCGTCATGAAAATGAGCAGAAGTACTGAAAACAAGCGCATGGGAATCCAAGACCTCAGCGAACTCACCGTCAAAATCAGATAAGCCAATCCGAAAAGTATCGTCAAAGCCAAATTAATAGCCGTTAAATAGGCATAATTTCCAAAAATAGCCGCTCCTAAAAAGCCGTCAGCCAAGAAAAAAGTCAGCACGGCAACATGCCAAAGCTTCAGCTCTGACCAACGCGACAGCGTCTCGCAAGCCAAAATCACGACTAACAGGCTAAACAAGAAAGCATAGCGATGCAAAAACATATTTGGCGCGTGCATGCCTTGCCAGAACAAATCTAAAATCTGGAAATAAAATGAAGCAATCAGCACGGCGAAAATACCCAAAAAAGCAAATTTCGTACGCCACTTTACCGACTTTGTAAAGAAAAATAAGAAAGCCAGCGCAAACAGCATCATTCCCACATCAATCATCGGAACCGCATTGTACTGAGTTGTATCATAAGCTCCAACGAAATTTTTAGCAAAAATATCGAAAGGCGCCGAATTTTCTGTTAATAAACCAAAACTTTGCGACAAAGCATTTGAATTATTCGCCCGCAAATCCAAAAACATCGGCAACAGCATAATCATGCTCGTAAGTCCTGCTAAAGCAGACGTCACCGCAAAATCAAAAAACTTTCGCCAAGACCATTTCGCAAACGTTGCCCGAGCCAAAAAATACAAAACAAGAAAAATCGCAACCATAAATCCAAAATAATAATTTTGAATAAATAAAATGACTAAACTCACAAAATATAAACGTCGCCGTCCCAAATCCTGCATACGATGCAGCCCCCAAAAAATCAGCGGCAGCAGAATAAACACATCAAGCCACATAATAATTTCAAGCTGACTCGTCAAAAAACTCATCAAAGCAAAACTTGTGCTTATTGCCACAACAATCCACTTTGACAAACGTGAATACATATTTTTCAAACTCACGAAAGCCGACAAACCAATAAAACCAAATTTCAGTAAGGTAATCAAATACATCGCATCAGGCATCTGTCGCACATCAAAGAAAAAAGTCAGCGGCATGAAAAAACTACCCATATAATAAGCCGCAAAAGCATACAAATTTAAACCCAAGCCGCTTGTAAAAGTATAGAAAAATCCCTGCGTACCGCCAGAATGTAAAATATTACGATAAAGCGACTGAATCGCAACATACTGATGATAAGCATCGCCAGCCAAAAGCGAACGCGAACTTCCCCAGTAAATCCCAGTCGCCGCCAAAACAACAATCATTAAAAGCAAAGGTAAAGCAAAACTCAGCCCAATCGCCCATTTATTTTTCTTGATAAAATTTAACATGCTACTATTATAACAAGATGTGAGCAACACCGTCAAGAAGCGTAGCGAAACAGGAAAATGGGTTCTGCGCTTGCGCAGGTTCCATTTTATCTTTTCACCTAGCTTCTGGTGTTGCAAACTCAATTATAACAAGATGCGAACAGGAGCTCAATGAAGACTCGAAAAATAGAAAATCTTGGGTTCTTGCGCGGCAAGGTTCCAAGATTTATCTTTACATGCAAGATAGGTCGGTAAAGCTCTACACTTCAAAATAGTCAAGCTCCCATTCGAAGAGCTTCATTCCCCTCCGAAATACAGTCAGGAGTCCCAACAAAACAGAAAGACAAAAAGCAGCAAGAAAATGAAATGAAAAAGACACCAAAATAAAAAAAAAAAAACAAATTAACAAAATGGTAAAATTTAAAAAGTAATATATGCTTGAATATTTACCGCTTTGGGCGTATAATTAAACTCGAAAGAATTTAATTTGTAATTTGTATCAAAAAACAATATTGAATGCAAATTTAAAAGTTTATTGAAAGATAAACGAAACAATAACTCAGCCACCAACGTCTAAAACATTTCCGCTATTAGACGATTAACCGACAGAGAACCTATTTCCCTTGCCTGCCAATCGCCCCAAACAAAGAAAATTTGGACAACAGTAGCTCTCTCGCATCATTCTTTTGTCAGAATAAAAGGAGCCCCAAATGAAAAAACCAACACTCAAATCTATTAACCACAAGTTTGCGATAGCCTCTGTTGCCTTATTGACGGCAGCAGCATTGGGCGGAGCCGTACTCTACCTTCCCGTCAATCAGGGAAAAGCGGCAGCAGCAACAGCATTTTGGGATGGCAGTAGCACGGCAAATAATGCACTTGGCTCAATTACCATCAATGCAATCTCAGCCGCACCGCAAATCAACGGCACACAGCCTGCAACCACAGGCAACGGCAGTCCAAGTAATATCGGTACTACAAGCGGCGTTACCACCGTTACAGGCTATACTGTTTCAAATGGCTCAATCAAAGCACCTGCAAACACTGTTACACCAGGTACAGTATTGACCATCACAGACGGCAGCTTAACAGTTCAAGTTACAGCAGGCTCAGACGGTTCATTTACCTATGAAAACAGTGCAATCAAGTCAGGCGATACTGTAACGGTCACAACTGTTGCCAATAATGATGCGGGAAGTGTCTCAGGTGGTCAAACCAACCAAGGAAATACAATAAATGACGGCAGCACACAATCCGTCACTAATCCAGCTGCAATGTCGAATGTTACATTCAGTATTCAGCAGATTGTACCAGTGACCAATACAGGAGATAATAGCTCAACTCAATCAGACACAGGCTATAACTTAGGAACAGCCGCAGGCATGATTGCACCTACGATGGCTTCAAACGGACAAGTTACTAATGTAGGTAAAGGTTTCCAATATTCTGGTACAGCCCAAACCGTAACGACAGATAGTACAAGCGTTGCAACAATGGATAATCTACCTAACGGTTACTATCTCATTGAGCAACAGACTGAAGTCAATGGTGTCTATGAAATTCAACCGTTCATCGTTGAAATTGACACAGCAAGCACAACTTCGCAAAATATTCAAGTTTATCCAAAACTAAGTCTCAGCAGTTCTTCATTAAATTATGATACTGCAGTAACAAACGCTGTTGATTCCGTTACAGGACTTGCAAGTAACAATACAGCAACAGTTAATACGGGCGATGACAATACCGCCGCAGCAAATACTTTCCAGACCCCAACAGACAGCTCACTCGCTACAGTTACAGGAACGAACGGCAATAAATACCTGACAGACATCGTTACTTCAAATCTTAATACTGCCGATGCAGGAAATACAACGACAGCCGCAGGCGGTGATACTGTGATGTATAACTTAAATACAGCATTCGACGCTTCACAAGTGACGGTAACTAACGCACCAAGCACGACAGCTCCATCTAATACAGCCGCAACAACAGGATTTACTGCAAGTCCAGCAGCCGATGGAACTTCTGTTTCTGGCAATACCACGACGGGTTCTTACGCTGTCCAAGATATTATCCCAGCAGGCCTCACTCCAACAGCAAACGGCGCACTTATTACTGTTGTGAATAATCTTGGAACACCGCTTGCTACTCAACCTAGCCTGACCTACGGAACAGACTATACAGAAACGATTTCAGGTACGGGACCTACGACCGTTGTAGTTACACTTACTGCTTCTGGACAAGCTAAAGTCGCTAATGCGCTTGGTGTCGGTGTTTCAGGCTCGGTAGATATCCAAATTCCAGTTACAGTGGCTAATGGTACAGCAGGTACGTTGACAGATACACCTACTTCCACTGTAACCAATGCTTTTGCGGATGTGATTACAAATGCAACGGCAATGTCAGCTACAACGGTCAATGTTGGCGGCTTCCAAATCACTAAAACAGACAGTCTTACAGGCAAGGCAATTATAGGTGAAACGACTGGTGCAACATTTGAGTTGGTCAAGTCAGACAGTTAGGCAGATGCCCAAGTGTTCGTTGAAGCCATTGCTGCCTATTTTGACAACAAACAACCAGGAACTTCAGTACCTGCGGCTTCAAACAACACATCACTTGTCATGGGAAATACTTCCGGTCAGGTCAACGATACAGCGACAACACCCGTTACAAACACTTCAAGTCTGATAGATGGTACATTGACCTTCACAGGCATTAACTTGGCAGGTACGGGTAATTCAAGCAACACTACTCAAGGTACGAGCAACGGTGGCAGCACATCAGGAAACTACTACGCTGTCGAAGTTGTAGCTCCTACAGGCTACCAGCTCCCAAGTCCTTCGACAGGCTCAGATGTCTTTGGACCAAATAATTCTATTGTTGTTTCGGCAACGGCTCCAACAACAAATACGGATATTGCCAATAGTAAACCATTTGCACTTCCATTCACAGGTGGCACAGGTCTAGCATGGATTATTGGTCTTGCAGGCGCACTCTTTGGCGGTTTCCTCATTTTTGGTAAACGTCGTAGAGAAGATGACGAAGAAGAAGTCGTAGAATAATCGAGATTAACACAAAAGTAAAAGGAGGTAAACTTAATGGCAGCAAATAAAAAAGCCAAAAAGTTAACCTCTTTTCGCAATTTTCTGGCAACTTTATTTTTGATTGGTGCAATCGGCGTGCTTTTCTATCCGATTGTTGCCAATTATCTAGCCAGCCGCCAAATGAGTCAGTCCGTTCAGAATTATAATAACGCAGTTTCCAAATTCTCCCAAACGCAAATTGACGAGATGCTGAATGCTGCACGCAATTATAATAAATGGGTATATGACCTGCAGTTCGGTATCAAATGGCAAGGCGTAGCACCTGACTATAACAAGCAACTTAATGTCCAGTCTAATGGAATGATGGGCTATCTCGATATCCCTCAGCTTTCCATAAAAAATCTCCCTATTTATCATGGGGATAGTGAGGACGTACTATCAGGCGGAATCGGTGATGTTCCAGATACGACCTTGCCAATCGGTGGAGCCAACACACATGCAGTACTTCCCGCTCACTCAGGACGAGTCAATGACAGTCTGTTCACCGACTTAGACAAGCTCAAACTCGGTGATGTCTTTTATATTCACGTACTTAACCTTGATTTAGAATATCAGATTGACGATATCCGCATTGTTTATCCCAATCAGATTAACAGTTTGAAGATTCAACAAGGAAGAGACCTTGTGACATTGGTTACTTGCTATCCTACAGGAATAAACAATAAACGTCTGCTTGTCACGGGACACCGAATGCCACTCAATGCCAAAATACCGCAGGCAAAGATTTCGCGTAATGCTTACGGGTATAATTTCTGGGTGATGTTCGGTGCAGCGGTTCTGGCACTTTTAGGTTTGTTCTGGCTACTTTACGAACTTTTAGACTGGCTCTTATGGCTAATCGGCACATGGGGGTGGCTGACTATTCCCAAAGCTCATGTTCGACTAGCACCAGTTAGCCACGGCGGAAAAATTAAGCCGCAGCACCGCAAGCTTATTCAGCTCAAAGCAGTCGAACTTGCCGCTCATCCATTAGGCAAGGGCAATTCACTTCCAGACCAGTCAGGACATTCAACAAGTCTTCATGCCTTTGATATTGATCATTGTTTCCTCGATGATGAATTTGTCATTCGGCGCCTTCTTCATAAACGTAAAGTTTATAAGATTGAATTCGTTCAAGACCTTATCGGTGAAAATCAACCGCTCTATCTCCTCAAAGGCAAAGGGCTGGTCAATATCCAAACAAAATTTACCGCAGATGACGGAAAAGTTCACAAAGTCCTCATTCGTGGGAAGTTGAAGCAAAAAAACAAAAAAGAAAAATCATAACAAGCTTTTCTCTAATGAAATAGCGAGAAAAGCTTGTTATGATTGATTTAGAATAATATTTACATAATTTATTTGGTGCTTTACATAATTTTTAAAAATAAAAAACTAAAAAAGCATCAAAACAAGTTTCAAAAAGATATAAAAAAGAAGAAGCAAAATGAAAAAAGAAAAACGTTCAACTTTGTTAACTGAAGAAAAACGTCAGCGGCGGCGTCTTTTTTCGCTTGTCTTTTTTATGCTGCTTGCTTTATCGGGGGCAATTTATGCTGTGCAGCAGATGAAAAATGCACCAATGGCTAACGCAATGGTGCTGACTTCAACGGCGCTAGATCCCCTAGATAAAACGGCTTTGACCGTGAGTAATCCCAATGGTGGTACGACTGAGCCTGCGGAGACTATTAATCTTGGAGCGAACTCTAGTGTTACGCTGAATGCGGATGGAACGGGCGGTCCTACTACAGGAGTGACTTCTGGACAAAATGTAGCGGGAATCCAAGCTTTCTTAGCCAATGTAACAGACGCTAAAGGAAACACCGCCAATACCAGTAATGTCAATGGTAATCAAAGTATTACCATTACCGACCAGAACGGAAATTCATCTGTTGTTACGATTCCTAATCTGCCTGTATGGGTCAAGGTACAAGATGAAACAGTGCTGAGTGGTACGGTCAATACGTCAACTGATATGACAACAAGTGCCAACCTGCCTTTAGACCCCAAAGTT
>JAJXWC010000062.1 GCA_021781855.1 Bacillota bacterium
AATGCTGCCATTCCGAGTGCCTACAATCTAAAAGATTTTGCAGCGAAATATCCTGAGCATTATTGGGATGCAGGAATTGCTGAGCAGTTCACGATTACTTTTGGCGGTGCAGCGACGCTTGCGGGGGCACGGAGTTTCATTTTTCACAATGCAACATTTGTTCAGCGTGCGCTTGACCAATTTATTCATGACCTTGCCATTAACAAAGAACCCGCGATTGTTTTTATCAAAGGAGATGTGATTTCAGGCAGCGACAAGACGCATCAGGGCGATTTTGCACGTGGTTGGATTTCTAATATCCCCAATCT
The DNA here is from genome assembly GCA_021781855.1 of Bacillota bacterium. Lineage (GTDB taxonomy): Bacteria > Bacillota > Bacilli > Lactobacillales > Streptococcaceae > Lactococcus. Next base: position 309 of record JAJXWC010000062.1, read on the forward strand.
CGTTTATCTTGCACCAACTAGTGAAGAAGAACTGCTTGCCATGCTTGATTGGGCAATGGAGCAGCGTGATGCACCTGTTGTCATCAATATCCCAGAGCACGGCGTGGAAAATCGTCCAAGTCTCTTGACCGACTTCTCAGTGCCAAGTTATCAACTTGCTAAAGCGGGTGAACAAGTGGCGATTTTGGCACTTGGCGGACTCTTTAGCCACGGGGAAAAAGTCGTCGCCGAACTTGAAAAATCGGGCATCAAAGCAAGCTTAGTCAATCCGGTCTTTATCAGTCAGCTTGACAAAGACTTCCTCGCGCAACTGACTGAAAATCACAAGGTCATCGTAACGATTGAAGATGGAGTCATCGACGGAGGATTTGGGCAAAAAGTGGCGGCTTTTCTTGGACAATTTGATGTAAAAGTCCTCAATTTTGGTGCAGCAAAAGAATTTAACGATGAAATACCAGTAACGGAGCTCTATGAGCGTTATCACCTTACACCAGAACTGATGAGTGCTGACATTCTTGCAGCCTTGAGAGCATGAAAAAAGTTTTCATTGCATTTGTCCGCTTTTATCAGCGTTTTATCTCGCCACTCACGCCGCCATCCTGTCGTTATTATCCGACTTGCTCGAGCTATATGATTCAGGCACTGCAAAAACACGGTGCAGTCAAAGGGCTACTCATGGGCTGCGCACGGATTTTGCGCTGTCACCCCTTTTGCACACCAGGCTACGACCTCGTTCCTGACTATTTTAGTCTCAAGCGAAATTGGGCAGAACCAGAAGATAAAGAAGAAAAAAATGACTTACATTTTCATTAAGTCATTTTTTGTAAAAATAAAAGAAATCGCTACCAAATCTACTTCAAAAATGATAAAATGATAATAGAAAAACGAAGAAAGAGAGAAAAAAATGCCATTTAAAAAAGATTTCCTCTGGGGTGGCGCAACAGCTGCCAATCAATGCGAAGGCGGCTACAATTTGGACGGACGTGGTCTTGCCAATGTCGATGTTGTGCCTCACGGTAAAGACCGTTTTGCCATCATCACAGGTGAGATGAAGCATCTTGATTTCGATGACGCTCATTTTTATCCCGCCAAAGAAGCGATTGATATGTATCATCACTGGAAAGAAGACCTGGCGCTCTTTGCTGAAATGGGATTCAAAACCTACAGGATGTCGCTTGCGTGGACAAGGATTTTTCCTAACGGTGATGAGACAGCACCCAATGAAGCAGGGCTGAAATTCTACGAGGACATTTTCAAAGAATGTAAACGTTTGGGGATTGAGCCTTTGGTGACGATTACGCATTTTGACTGTCCGATTCATCTGATTAAGGAATACGGCGGCTGGCGCAATCGGAAGATGGTGGATTTCTACCAAAATCTGGCGCGCGTGATTTTTACCCGCTTCAAAGGTTTAGTGCACTATTGGCTGACGTTCAACGAGATTAATGTCTTGCTTCATGCCCCTTTTATGGGAGCAGGTATTGTCTTTGAGGAAGGCGAAGACCACAATCAAGTTAAATATACAGCGGCACATCACGAGTTGCTTGCCTCAGCGCTTGCCACAAAAATTGCTCACGAAATTGACCCAGAAAACAAAATCGGCTGCATGCTGGCGGCTGGCGAATTTTACCCTTACGATTGTAATCCCGAAAATGTTCTCGAAGCGCAAAAACAAAATCGCGATAACCTCTTTTTCATTGATGTCCAATCACGTGGCAAGTATCCTCATTATTTCTTGAAAGATTTGGAACGCAAAGGAGTAAGTCTTCCGATTGAAGAAGGGGATTTAGCTATTTTGGCGGCACATACCGTTGACTTTGTGTCCTTCAGCTATTATTCGAGTCGGGTGGCAAAAGCTGCTACTGAAAATACTGAAAAATCAGCAGGAAATCTTTTTGATTCTGTGGAAAATCCCTATCTGCGCTCCAGTGAATGGGGCTGGCAGATTGACCCTGTCGGCTTACGTATCACGATGAATACCGCCTATGACCGCTATCAAAAACCACTTTTCGTTGTTGAAAATGGACTTGGAGCTGTTGATGTCCCAGATGAGAATGGTTTTGTTTCTGACGATTATCGGATTGCTTATATGGCAGCGCATATTGCAGAAATGAAAAAAGCAGTAGAACTAGACGGCGTGGAGCTGCTTGGATATACAAGCTGGGGCTGCATTGACCTTGTGTCTGCGGGTACAGGAGAAATGAGCAAACGCTATGGCTTCATCTATGTTGACCGTGATGATGCGGGCAATGGCACTTTGAAGCGCACACCTAAAAAATCGTTTAATTGGTACAAAAAAGTCATTGCAACTAACGGTGAAGATTTGACAAATGACTAAAAAAAACGACTGATTATCAGTCGTTTTCATTTTGACAAAAGAGGTAAATCCTGCGGAAAATGATATAATGAAAAGCATGACAGAAGTAAATGAAGAACGAGTACATGAGATTTTTAATAAAATTTCGGTCGATTATGATAAGATGAACAGCATCATTAGTTTTAAGCAACATGATATTTGGCGGGCGGCAACGATGCGGAAAATGGGAGATTTGACGGGACTGACAGTGTTGGATTTGTGCTGCGGTACAGGAGATTGGACGCTAGATTTGGCACGAGCTGTGGGAGATACTGGCAGTGTAGTAGGTTTGGATTTTTCGGAAAATATGCTAGCGATTGCCGAGCAAAAAATGACAATGAAGAAGCTGATAAATGTAAATTTAATCCAAGGAAATGCAATGGATTTACCTTTTGCGGACGCTTCGTTTGATGTGGTGACAATTGGTTACGGCTTGCGTAATACGCCAGATTATTTGACAGTGCTGCGAGAGATTTTTCGGGTGCTACGTGCTGGCGGACGAGCAGTTTGCATTGATACATCACAGCCGACTTTTCCTGTTTATAAGCAGGCTTTCGGTCTTTATTTTCATAATATTATGCCTTTGTTCGGCAAAGTTTTTGCAAAATCGTATGATGAATACCGTTGGCTGCAAAAATCGGCACGTGAATTTCCTGATGCAAAGAAACTAAAACTCTTGTTCGAACAAGCGTGTTTTTCTGATGTCACTTACAAATTACATGGTGGTGGAGCTGTGGCCAGTCATTTTGCAAGAAAATCAGCACGTCCAAAGTCAAATATTAGAATCGGAAAATAATGAAACTCAAAGATTTAGAGAAATCATCAAATAAAAACTTGTATCTACTCGGACTTAGTATGCTTGTCGGACTTGCAGCGGGGCTTTTAGCGAGTCTTTATCGGTTGGCACTACAAGAAGCCGAAAATATCGGACGTTTTTGGTATGCTCAAGTGGTAAAGCATCCAGTAGAACTGGTTTTTCTTGTGCCGATGCTTGCTTTGCTGGCGTTTTTCGTGACTTGGTTTATGAAAAAATACCCAATGTCGAGCGGTTCAGGAATTCCGCAAGTCAAAGGGCAACTTCAGGGATATTTTAAGGCAAATTGGTTTACAACAGCTTTTGCAAAATTCATTGCAGGAACCTTGGCGATGCTTGCAGGCTTATCTTTAGGACGAGAAGGTCCATCTATTCAGCTTGGCAGCAGTATGGGGCAGGCGATTGGTGAAAAATTTGCTCAAACAGAACGACATCGGCGTATTTTGATGGCATCGGGTGCCTCAGCAGGTTTGTCAGCGGCTTTTAATGCCCCTTTATCTGGTGTGATGTTTACTTTAGAAGAGGTTTTTAAATATTTTTCTCCCTTGATTCTGCTGACTTGTATGACTTCAGCAGTCGTGGCAGATAGTGTCTCTCGAGTAATTTTCGGAGGCAGCGCAGTCTTTCATTTTGATATTACTGGTTCTATTGCTTTGAGAGATTATTGGCTTTTACTGATTTTGGGTGTGGTTTTAGGAGGATTCGGCGCAATTTACAATGCGACCTTGCTCGCTGGGCAACGCTGGTTTAAAAAAATTCGTTTACCTTATGGACGTGTGCTGATTTCATTTCTGGCAGCGGGGGTTATGGGGCTAGTTTTTCCGTTGGTAATTGGGAGTGGTCATGTGCTGATTGACCAGTTGACTTTCGGTTGGTCCTTGGGCTTCTTGTGCTTGGTTTTTATTGCGAAATTTTTTATTTCGATGATTTCTTATACTTCGGGCGTGCCAGGAGGGATTTTCTTTCCTTTACTTGTGCTTGGTGCTAGTTTGGGGGCAGTTTTCGCTACTTTTGCGATTGTGACTTTTCATTTGCCAAGCAGTTGGTTTGCAAATTTTGTAATTTTGTCAATGGCGGGAACCTTTACTGCGATTGTGCGCGCACCGATGACAGGAATTTTGCTACTGGTTGAAATGACAGGCTCATTTTCGCATTTGCTTCCGTTGGCTTTAGTCTCGCTTGTTGCTTATGTTGTGGCCGATTTGTTGAAGGCAGAGCCAATTTATGACCGTTTGCTTGCTAATATGCTGGCGGAAACGTCGCCTAATTCGTCTGAAAGTGATGAAAAGATGATGTTTGAGACGATTGTCCAGTTTGATTCAGCAGCAGAGCGTAAAAGTGTGGCTGAACTTGCACTTCCAGAAGATTGCTTACTAGTTTCAGTGCATCGGTCAGGAAAAGATATAATTCCGCATGGCAATACGCAGCTTTTGGCTGGTGATTATCTGACTTTTATGATTAATCGCACAGATGAGACCAATGCGCGAGAGGAAATCCGAACGATTTTGAGTGAAAAATGAAGCAGAGACTAAATTTGAAGTTGGCACGTACTGCTGAGAGAGATTGGACAGACAAGTTAAGGATTTCCGATTCCTTTATACATGAGGTTGTACATGGATGTTTTCATCAAATAGAGAAATTTCGGTCTAAATAGATTCGGCTCAGCCGGATTGTCTGAATTTAGCCAAAGAATAAGCATAGAGATGAGAAAAGAATTCCAAAATATTGCAAGGTCTTTCGCCGAGATAATTGGACTTAGATGATGTTCTTTGACGAGAAATTCGTAACGTTCTTGAAGCCACGAGTAAGAAGCTTCGGCAGTCAGCTGCAAGGGAGAAAAGGGGAGGTCGCTTTTGATGAGAATTTGCAGTTCTTCATGGTGTGACCAAAGGACCCCAAGCCAGACGTCAGCAAAAATTTCAAGCGGTGTGTCGCTTGCGCTATGTTTAAAAAGTTCATCGTTGATTTCGGTAAGAATACCTAGATTAATATAATCCACAATGCCGCTGATACCACGGTTATTAAAATTTTTTTGAATCGCATTTCGTGTGATGCCTGATTGTTTAGAAAGTTCTTCAATATTGAGCTTACCTCCCTCAACTGCAAGTTTTAGGAGTGTGTGAATGATGATTTGTTTTGTATCTTTTGCCATTTGATTTTCCTTAAAGATATGAACTGACCGTTTTGAAGTGATGATTCAGGGGACAACCTGACATTAAAGCTATCAGGTCGCCCTGTCCGTGAAATCTATGTGCTAAAGCACCAAGGCCCCACGGCAGTAGAACGAAAGCAGAGTTTATTGCACTTATCCCGCCGCCTTAGAGGCGAGGAATTTAGCCACTTTAGTGGCACAGCAAGCATTAATAGTACGCACTTGCTAGGTTAAACCAATGAAAAATGATACGAGATGGCTTGCGAAAGCTCTGGCTTGTATATGTTCATTCACTTTAAGAAGGCAATTCAGTTCTTGTAGTAATTTTATAACAAAATTGATTATACCAAAAATTAGATTTAGATAGAAAAATATAAACTGAATTGGGTTAGATTTGGCAAATACTACTATCTATATATTTTACGCCATGGACTCTTATAGGTCAGTTTAAAAGGTAGGGTGGCGGAAAGAAAACAGCAGAATCGGTGAGCTATTTAACCTATACAACATCAAATGCAGTCGAAGTTATCTCAAACCCGTTTGCCAAATCCAAAGATTTTATCTCATCAGGGGCCTCTTTAGACCGTAGGATGAGTGCACTATCTCCGCAACTTTGCTGCTACGGTGTCCTAAAGCGAGGTATTTCAATTATCAACCGCCTAGTTAGAATGACAAGCTATGCTTTTGTTCTACTGCTGTGGGTTCTTGGCGGACAGGGTGACCTGGTAGCTTTGGTGTCAGGTTGTCCTCTAACATCAGTGGAGGAGAAAGAATCTCCCACCGATGAAGTAATCACTTCAATTCAGAAAAATTCATGGGGATTGATTTTGCGACTTTGTCAAAAACTTGTCTAAGTTAGGGAATATGATATAATAGATAAAGATTTTCAAAAAAAGAGGTGTCGAAAATGTTGAAACTTGGAGTTATCGGTACAGGTTGGATTAGTTCATCTTTTGTAGAGGCGGCGCATTTGACGAAGAAATACCGGCTCGAAGCCGTGTTTTCACGGCAGTTGGCAAATGCCTTGTCTTTTTCTGAGGATTTTGAAGATGTGAGCTTATACGAAGAATTAGAAGACTTTCTGGAGCATGATTTAGATATCATTTATATTGCAAGCCCCAATGCTTTGCATTTTGAACAAGCTAGAGCCGCAATTTCGGCAGGAAAAAATATTATCGTTGAAAAGCCTGCATTTTCCAATCCGGCAGAATTATCAGAAATTATTGCTCTTGCGGACGAGAAAAAAGTACTCTTTTTTGAAGCGGCGCGAAATATTCATGAGACAGCTTTTGAAGTTGTAAACAATTTTTTAGCTACAAAAACGATTGTTGGTGCAGATTTTACTTATTCAAAATACAGTTCGAAAATGTCAGCACTTTTGCGAGGTGAATTGCCGAATAAATTTAATGCTGCATTTTCTGGTGGTCTACTTGCAGATTTAGGTGTCTATTTGCTTTATGCTGCGGTTTATTGGTTCGGAAAACCAAAAACAGCTCATTATGATGCTGTTGTTTTACCAAGCGGTGTTGATTTGTCGGGTGTTGGAAGCTTAGATTATGGTGATTTTAAAGTTGCCATTAAATGTGCAGGAAATTTGAACAGCTATTTGCCAAGCGAAATTTACACAACGGACGGAACATTGATTTTGGACGCAGTAAACGGTATTAAATCCGCTAAATTTAATAAAAATGATGGCGGTACAGAAAATCTGAAAATCACTACAACCAAGCACACATTGTATGACGAAGCGCTTCATTTTGCTGAAATCATCGAAACGGCAGAAACACCGTCCTCAAAATACTTGTATAAAGTGCTGCATGAATATGCGATGGATGTTGCTGAAACCAGTTTTAGTATGCGAGAAAGCGCAGGAATTGTTTTTCCCGCTGACCATAAATGAAGCGGAGATTTTCGGTGAGAAGGTAAGACTCTCATTCGAAATATAGCACAGACTTGCACCAAATGTGTAATAAAAATTTTGCTTACGACTGGGTATTGACCGAGACGAGAGCAAAATCCGATCCCTTAGTTAAGTTGGATATAACGAGAACCTCCTAAGTTCTTGTCCCCAGTTCGAATCTGGGAGGGGTCATTTGTATATCAACAGAAAAAGCTGAGCAAATATTATTTGACTCAGCTTTTTTGAATTAAGGTTTGGCATATTGATTACCTTTTTCTGCTTGGGAATAGCCTGAATTATTTGCCAAAGTTTGTGTCATATACTTATAATTTTCAGGATTAGTGACCATTGAATAATATTTTTTACTGCTTAGTTTAACAAATACCATGCCGTTTGCTGCCGTGCTCCACCCACCATTCGTGGTATAAGAAGTGTCTGTGGGGACGGAAACCGCTGTATCGGGGGATTTTGGGGGAATAGAAGAAGACGAGGCGGGGGTGGAAAATGTCTTATCCGCTTGAGGATTTAAAACTTCAGTCTCACTATTATAATTAATTGTTATACCTTCGGCATCGTTTATTACCACAATTTCTACGTTAAGCAGACCGTCAGATGATTTTTCATCAACGATGGAACCACGAGGAACAGTTTCATTTCCATTATAAAGTGGTGTCGTTTGATATTGAATGGTGTTGTTTGTCCCAGAATGGTTTTTCCAATAATTTTCAGCGAGTTCTTCTGCAGTACGCATGCCGCCATTTTGGTCAGCACCGACATTTTGGGAGCGTGTTCCCGTTGTAAAGTTATATTTTGAAGTGTAGGAGCTGGAACCTAATAAGCTATCGGCAATAGAATGGCTTCTGTTATAGAGGTAACCATGATAAGTTTTTCCTGTTAAAGAAAAAGTGATAGCGATTTTAGGATTGCTGACCGGCCACGCAGGTGGGTCAAGTGGAGAACCCTGACGAGCTCCTTTTGATGCTTCAAATTCAGAATAGGTCAATATTGCACGTGCAACTCCAGACCGCCCTTGATTATCCGCAGAGAAGTGATAATCACCAGCTTTCATTGTTTCAAATCCTGAAAGATTTGCTGTTCCATTATCCCAATAGTAATTTTTAGTTGGGCCGGCAGACTTCTCATTGGTATAATTTATCAGCTTTGCCAAAATTTCTTGACTATTATTTAATTTAGAGGCAGCAGTGGTGGACTTTGGAACAGTTTTACTAGAACTTTCTTTTGTTGATGAAGATTTTTTAACACTAGAACTTTGCTTTTGGGGGACTGATTCCTTTGAAGACTTTGAAGTTGATGATGAACTTTTCTTTTCTGTGCTGGAAATAGAGACCGTTTGATTCGAACTGCTTCCAGCAAATGCACCATACCAGCCTGTGAATCCGATAAGAACGAGTAATGTGAGAGAAATAATACCCACTATCCAGCGTCTGTGCTTTGTTTTTCTATAGTTAAGGCCAAAGCAATAGATGCCATATAAGCAGAAAATTGGGAAAAAAACGACAGCTAAAACCCAAAACCACCATTTCTTTATCAATTTATTTTTCTTCATAGAATTCTCCCGTCTTATTCAATTTCCAATTTATTTATTAAAAAAAATTCGCTATGAATATAATACTGTGAGCGATTTCACTAATATATTATAGACCAAAATCATAAAAAAATACAGTAAAATACAAAGATTTAATCAAGTGAGTGCCCACTATTAGTCCCTTGGACTGCATTGTTGATGCTCACTAAGCTTTTCTATGCCAGCAGGAAAGTAGGCGACACCTTGAGAAATGGACTGAAAAGGTCAAAAAGGTGTAAAATATAACTAAGCTCGTAAAATCACAATATGATTTTTAGCTAATAGATTATTTTGGAGAATAAAATGTCAGAAATTTCACTTGGAACTAGCGGTCAAGCTAGTGTAATTGTTGATGAAAGCAACACAGCAGATGTTATCGGAAGCGGTCTTCTGCCCGTTTTTGCAACGCCAATGATGATTGCGCTCATGGAAAAAGCCGCAAGCAACGCAGTGGCAATTTTTCTTGATGAAGAGCAGACAACGGTTGGCACAATGATAAATGTGACACATGATGCTGCAAGCCCGCTTGGAGCAAGAATTACGGCAAGTGCAAGGGTAATTGCGGTTGAACGGCGACGAATTGATTTTGCTGTTGAAGCGCGCGAAGGAGAGAAAGTAATTGGTAAAGGAACGCACAGTCGTTTTATTGTCAATTCGAAACAGTTTTTGAGTAAAATTTATCTCAGCAGTGAAGGTTAATTCCTTGTCCTTACATTTGCTCTATCCCGCCCCTATCCGTAACCAGCATTTCATAAAGATATTGCAAGCTTAAGCATATTGTGCTAAGCTGCAAAGCTCATATCTAAACTGATAGATTGTGCCTTAGATTTAGTAATTTCAGCTTCCATAATAAGTTTCAAGTTCATTAATTTTGTTAGCGAAATTGAAGGCGATAGACTGTTTATACTTAACATGTTGTTTCTATATACGTCTTAATACAACCAAATCTTATTAATAAATGGCATAAATTACAAAATAGGGTATAATAAAATGGAAAGGTTAAGGGGAGTAAAATGGGCGAGGAAGATAAAAATCTACTAGATGTTGATTTTGGAGATTTTAGTGACATCTTGAATTTACTGAACACAAATGAGACTGAACCACCGGAAAAATCAGAAGCTACACAGCAGACAAACGATGTAAAGCAGCCAACGGAGAATCTGAGTTACATTGACCAAACACTCAAATCACTTGAAGAACAGAGTCAAACAGAGCGTTTTGATTCTGAGACTGTTAATGTAAAGAAAGAAAAAATTGAGGATTTGGTACAGATTCTGAATAATCTGGCCCAGAAAAAAGTAGGGACGATACGAAAAACAGTCATTCAGGAACAGCCGAGATTTAGACAAGGCTTTTCATCAGTACAGTCTGAGAAAAAGAAGCGCAGTAATAAATTTGCTAATGTGATTATCATTATTGTTATCGTGGTCGGTTTTGGTGTTTGGTCATCAAATCACAGCACTGAAAATTCGCAGACTAAAACGAATTCATCTGTCAATGCAAACAACAGCGATAATAAGGAAGCTACGGCTGATGCAGAAGGCTATCTTCAAAGTGGTTCTTTTTCTGAGAAAAAACTCATTGACCAATTGGAATATGAGGGTTATACTAAAGCGACTGCAACTTATGCCGTCAATCATGCCAAAGCAAATTGGAACAATGAAGCGCTTGAATTTGTGCAAGGATTTGCTGATGATAAAGAGCTTGGAAATTCGTCTAAAAGTTTTTACAGCTTGCTAGATACAGAAGAATTTACCAAAGCTCAATCAGATTATGCAATGGCTCATCTCAAAGTGGATTGGAATAACGAAGCATTGAAAGCTGCTAAAAGCCTCAAAAATGGCACACCAACGCTGTCAAATTCCGAAATTGAAAATATGTTGTCTAGCTCACAGTATGGGAGCGGATTTAGCAAAGCACAAGCAGCTTATGCGGTTGAACATCTGAAATAAAAAACGATTTGACAACTCTGTCAAATCGTTTTTTATTTCAGCGGTTGTGCTATTTGCTCACCTCGCTTGCTATGCAACTCAACTCGTACCAAAAAAGTTAAGCAGGCTTTGTGGCGAAAATCAACAGTATAGACAATAGTGAAGATAGCGGTTGTTTAGTTTTTCACCAAAAACTTGTACCCTAAGTCCAGTTGGAATTTCAGCTCCAATTGAATAAGGCTCTGAATCATCAATTTTCATGCAGAATTGAGGCAATATTTGTAGTAATAATATCTTCACCGTCTGAGTCTGACAGGCGGTTTGGAATAATTACGTCGGCATA
>JAJXWC010000063.1 GCA_021781855.1 Bacillota bacterium
AGGAATAAAACCGCAAGCAGTCAAAACGAGTTTTATTTTTAAAAAGCACGCAAAAATGTTCGCAACACTTGGTATCGGTATTATTTTTGTCGGTGCAGTCAGGCAAACATCAAGCACAGCTCTGCCACTTTGGTCAGCGCACATTGGACTATCTGCTTCAGTAACGAGCTATGTTTACGGACTTTCTGGCTTACTTGATGCGGCGTTGTTTTATCCTGCCGGAAGGCTTATGGACCGGTTTGGTCGGATGTGGGTGGCAATTCCGTCAATGCTGATTTTGGGCGGAGCGATTTTGTTTATCCCTTTCACCCACGGCATTTGGTCGATTGCAGTGGTTTCGCTGATAATGGGACTGGGCAATAGTATCGGTGCAGGTATGATTATGACAATCAGTGCAGACATGGCGCCTGCTGATTATCGGGCACAATTTCTGGCAACCTGTCGTCTGTTTGGCGATACAGGTTCGGCAGCTGGTCCTCTGCTCGTTGCGGGTGGTGCTGCGATTGGCTTTCTGGCAGGTGGTATCTGGCTTTTGGGGACGTTAGGAATTCTGTCGGCTTTGATTTTGGGAACAACACTTGAGAAATACACTATTCACGCCAATCAGCGCACACGGGTGAAAAACGGAATGACAAGGCGCGGGAAACCCAGAGAATGAGCGAAATTCGAAAATTGCCATTTCGTCTTAGAGCTGCTTCCGCCGCCGTAGCGGTGAGCTATTAGCACTACTGTTGAGATAAAGAAGTATTAAAAGCGATGTCTATTGCTGAATCACGTAGCTTTTGCATCTCAGGCAAGTCGTTTCTTGCACGAATAAAAAATACCGTCAATTGACGGTATTTTTACATTTGTTAAAGTGTATAAGTCATATTAAACCAAGTTTCACCGGCATGCTCTGAATTTGACACGCCTTCATTGACAAATCCGTGATGTTCATAATAGGAAACGAGTGAGGCAAGACAAGTCAGACTGATGACTTCTCGGTGATTATCACGGTCAATTTTTGCCATTCTTTCCAAGAGCTTTCCAGCGATTCCGTGTTTGCGGTAATTCGGCAAAACAGCAAGACTGATAATCGTTTGAACCTTATCTGTTGAACGATTTTGGGTTGTATGCTCGAACAAATCATCAGTAATATAACGTTCAGGTGAAGTCGGACCGACACACATTCCGACAACACGTCCATTTTCATCCTCATCACGCGCCACAACAAAAGTATCTGGAATCAAAGCAATTCGCTCAATCATCGAAGCACGTGAAGCTGCTTCCTCGGCAGTAAAACAGGTATTTTCGATATTCATCACGTCATTAATATCTGTTGGTTTTGCAAAGTCATAAATAATTTTGGTCATGCTTATCATTATAGCATACATTGTAATTCAGTAAAATTTATTGACTTTTAACTCGTGGATTTCACAAAATATCTGATGAGTCTCTGCTCATTTGGATAAAAATTCCAAGTCCAATCAGCAAAATTAAATTAAACAAGACAATAATTGGAATGAAGCCTAAGCCTGTAAACTGTAAGGTTAGAGCATAACAAAGTGGAATAACCAAAATACCAAACGTTGCAGCAGAAACATTTAATCCCACAATCCGCGCAGCTTTAGTCTGCTCAAAATACGAATAAGGCATTTCTACAAAGATAGGATAAAGGGGTGCCAATCCGTAGCCAATCAGCAAAGCAGAAAGCAGTGGGAAGAAAAGGAACAGCAATCCGCCGGCAAGGGTGAGGATATAATGAATTTGGATGAGCCTTTTTTTACCGAAAAATGGACTCAAGCGAACACTGATGAGGCGTCCGAACATAATCGCCAGCCAGAAAAGACTGGTAATAAACGCTGCGGCTCCTGCCGAATAATTTCGAAAAACCAGATAACTCGCCAGAAAAATGCCTATAGCCTGTTCAGCGGCATAAATAAAGGAAAATAAAGGAAAAAGCCAATTCTTGAGGGTTAGTTTAATCTGTATACGAAGCGCTTGCGCATTTTTTTTCTTGCGACGAAACAAATACCGATAAGGGAAAAAAAGGAGTAAGACAATCCCTTGAATGAATAAAACAGCAAGGATTGCCAAGCGATAGTCTTGCGTGACGGCAATAGATAATGTAATGAGAAGGGAACTTACGGTTACACCAAAGCCGAAAAAAGCATGAACCAAATTCAGCACCTTGCTCGAATAACGGCTGGCGACAAAACTATTTACGGCAACATCTATTGTTCCCTGACCTAGTCCGATAAAGGGAATAGCAGCAAAGAAAATCCATTGATTTGGTGCGAAAGCCACTAAACTCAAACCAATCATCAAAGACAAAAGCGCCCATAGAATAAAAAGATGAGCTTCGATTTTTGAAAATTTGATATAAAGAAAATTTGTCAGCAATGAAAAAAGTAGCGAGACTGAAGTAATCACGCTAATTAATTCAACATTGAGTGAAAAATCTTCACGAATAATCGGCCAAGCACTCCCAAAAATACAATCTGGCAGCCCCAAAGCAGCATATAAAATAAAGTTTAGCCTCACAGTAATGCGTGTTGATTTCCGACTCATTTATTATTTTCCTCATTAGCAATAATGAAATCGGGCAGAAGCTTTGCTCTTGCCCGATTTTAGTTGAACTTATTCATTCCGTCTGCATATCAAAGCGATAAGACATAAAGCCATATAAGGTCCAGCCGAAGAAAGTCACGATAGAACCAAGAACAATAGCTGTCGAACCAGCCTGAGAAATTGCATAAAGAGTGTAAATCCCGGCAAGTACAGCAACGAAGTTGTTCAGCTTTTGCTTCTTTTCTGTGACATTTCCGTCCAGCCTCTGCATAGTCTTGATGGAGCCCATTGATAAGAGATAAGGCACGCAGTTAGTGACAACCGCCAAGTTAACCAAAATGGTGAATTGAGCAGACAATGATGGTGAAATACTCGAAAGCGCCAATACAGATTGGATAATGGTAATAATGACAATACCAATAAGCGGTGTGCCGTTTCCGATAACTTTGTTAAAGATTTTGGGGAAATAACCTTCTTGAGCAGAAGAACGAAAGACTTCAGCAATCGTAAACTGCCAACCCAGTAATGAGCCAAAGCAAGAAATAATCATAAGTCCCATAACAATATTACCTATTGTCGGATTAAACATATGTGCAAACACCAAGCCAAACGGTGCTGTTGATTTAGCCAAATCCAAGTTTGGAACAATCCCCTGTACAACATTAGTTGCTAGGATATAGAGAATACCTGCACCAATCGTTCCGCCAAGCACAGCGATAGGAACATTTTTCTTAGGATTTTCCACACGGTCCATATTGGCAGAAGCAGATTCAAGACCTAAAAATGCCCACAAGGTAATCGGAATTGAAGCCCCTAAACCACTTACAAAACTTAGATGATGCGGGTTCCAAGCACTCGCATAAAGATGCGGATTAAACCAGAACCAGCCCAAAACAATAACGACCGCCAAAGGAGCAATGACTCCCCAAACGGTAAATGTGGAAAGTTGTCCCGTGATTTTTGCTCCACCAAAATTTAAAACAGAAGCCAACCAAAGCACAGCAATCGTCAATAGACAAATTTCAAGCGGATTAGCTTTGATGCCGAATAGCTCAGTCAAATAACCCACTGCAGAGATTGCAATCGCAACGTTGGCAATAACAAGCGATAGTCCGTAAGTAAAGTTCGACAAAAATGCTCCCGCTTTACCAAAGCTATATTCAGAATAACCGCCCATTCCTCCACTTTTTTTGGTGTAAATACCTGCTTGAGCAAATCCCCAAGCAAGCAACATAGCACCAAGAGCAGTAACGACCCATGAGAGAATAGACATTGTACCCACTTGTGCCAAATTGGTCGGCAACATGATGATTCCTGAACCCATCATGTTGATTGCAGTTATAATTGTTAACTGCATGACACCCATTTTTTTCTCTTTCATTTTACTTTCTTTCTGTTGTGTGTTTTACTTTAGCATCGGCATCATAAACATAGCCGTAAGCCACAGTTTTCCCATTTTCTTCCTTGAAGTAAACGCCTTGGATTTCTGGTGCAAAGCCTGGGAAACGATTGATTCCTTCTTCAAGAATCAAGAAATAGCTTTGGGCAACTTTTGACCAACGTTCACCTGGTACGACACAAAAGATTCCTGGGGGATAAGGAAGCGCACCTTCTAAAGCAATCTCGCCTTCAATTTCTGCTAATTTCACCAATTTTGCTTCATTACGTAGCAAGGCAATATCTGCTTCTTTTGGTGTCATCGCTTGAGTAGGGAAATACTCTGCAAGGAACATTTTCTTTTGGTAGTCTTTTGTATTCGTGTTTTTGTAAAAGTCATGTAATTCTTGGCAGAGCATCCGAATGGTATAACCATCGTAACGTGAACCTGTACGGCTTACCAAATGAGGCAAAACTTTGATTAAAGGAGCATCCGCTTTGACTAATTCTTCAAATTTCAAAATTTGTGTAATGAGGTTATCCATCTTAGCATCATCTTCAGCGGGTGTCATTAAGAACAAAATCGAATTCAAGTCATTTTTTTCAGGGATAATGCCGTGTTCGCGCAAATAATTTGCCAAAATCGTTGCTGGAATACCGAAGTCTTCATACTCATCTGTTTCCGGATTAATGCCAGAAGTAGTCAGCAAAAATTTATTCGGGTCAACGAAATACTGATTTTGACCATATCCTTCAAATCCGTGCCATTTTTCATCAGGATTGAAACGCCAGAAATCAATATCATTTGCAATTTCTTCAGACGAGCTTTCTTCCCAAGCTTTGCCATGAACAACAGGAGGCAAGAAAGGACGAATGAACTCCGCTTTTTCTAGCAAACGTTTTCTCGCATTGATTGAGGTAATCAAGGCATCATGCCAAAGTTTTTTACCAGCAGCACCTTCCTGCATTTTTGCATTGACATCCAAACTTGCAAATAAAGGATAAAATGGAGAAGTAGAAGCAAATTTCATGTAAGCATTGTTAAAGCGCTTGTGGTCAATATAGCGGCTTTGGCCTTTAATGTGATGGTCTTTTTTATGGATTTGTGAAGCCTGGGAAAATCCGGCTTGTTGCTTATGTGTTGATTGGACAACAAGAATTCCGGGGTCTTCTGGCCCAAGGTCAGCAAGCAGCGGCGATGAAGATTTCATCATGGGAATGAATTGTTCATAGCCAACCCAAGCAGAATCAAAGAGAATATAGTCACAGAGGTGTCCGATTCGGTCAATAACTTGTTGAGCATTGTAAATCGTGCCGTCATACGTTCCTAATTGAATAATGGCGAGACGGAAAGGACGTTTCCAAGTGGCACGCTCAGGGTCAACTTTTTTAACTTGTTCCCGGATATAATCTTCATCGAAACAATGATTGTAAATTCCACCAATGAAACCATAGGAATCACGACTGGTTTCAAGATAAACGGGGCGAGCACCGCCCATGACAAGTCCTGCATTATAATTTGATTTGTGATTATTACGGTCAAACAAAATCAAATCATCTGGTGAAATCGCCGCAGTAATTGCAACGTTATTGGAAGTGGAAGAACCGTTCATGACGAAATAAGTCTTGTCTGCATTGTAAATTCTAGCGGCATTTTTCTGAGCCTGTAAAGCCGGTCCTTCGTGGATGAGCAAATCTCCAAGGTCAACATCGGCATTGCAGAGGTCCGCACGGAAAAGATTTTCGCCGAAGAAATCATAAAACGCACGACCAGCAGGATGCTTGCGGAAATAAGCCCCTCCCTGATGTCCAGGACAGTCAAATTGAAGATTTCCGCGTTCAACATATTGAGTTAAATTTTTGAAAAATGGTGAATATAAATTTTTTTCATACTCATTTGCAGCGTGTTCCACTTCACGAGAAAAAAGTTGAGCATCTGTTGCTGAATTCAAATCAATCAAGTGGTCAATGCTTGCTAATTCCGCTTTGCTGTATTTTTTTGTATCATGTGTGGCGACAAATACGGGAATGTCAAACTTTGTTTTTTCTGCTTGTTCGATAGCCTGAAAGTCTTTTTCATCTACTACCAAGGCAGAAATATCAGTCCAATCTTTTACATTTTTTACTTCAACAGTTTCTTTTTTGGTTTGAATCGTTGCATTTAGACTTTCACTCATTGCTATTTTAAAAGTCATTTTTTCTCCTTTTATTTTTTTTTCTTGTTGTCGACAGTTTGATTATACTCCTCTTTTTTTCTTTGAAAGCGTGTAAAAAAACCAATATTTAACTGGTAGTAAAGGTTTTTTTAGGTCGTATAGAGTAGGCAAGAATTTTATTTTTATTTTTTAACTGTCGGTAAAGTTTTTTGCAAAAGAACAAAAAAATGAAAACAAATAGGCAAAATTTTGGAGGTCGTAATCGTTGCAGTTAAGCCATTTTTAAAAATTAAAAATAAGTTAAAAAGTTATTTGGGTTACGGTTTTTTCACAGGTAAAGCCCGCCATATTTACTTTTATTTATAATAGTGCTAGTATATTTGTGGTTGAAGTTTTAATTATTATTCTTTAAAATAAAATAAAGACGAGTAACAATGGCGGTTTAAAGATGTCAAGAAACACAGAGCAAAAAATTATTGATGCTTTTTTGAATTTAGCAGCAAATGAAACAACGGAAACTGCTGAATATGGGACAATCACGGTACAGATGATTATAGAAAAAGCAAATATTACCAAACCTACTTTTTACAAGCATTTTAAAAATATTTATGAGTTGATAGACGTTATAAAAGCGAGAACTTATGGGCCAATGTTTAAGATTCTTGATGCTCATTTGCCTAAAAACACCCCCTCTCCTTTTGGTGTTATTGCCAACGAAATCATTCCTTTTTTCTATGATAATCAAGTTGTTTTTCGAATTATACGTAACTCTTCCGTTGATTTTAATTACCAGCAGTATTTAGAAAATGCTTTTTTTCCCTTTTTTGCTCGATTTTTAAACACAAAAGAAAATTTGTGTGGAATAAGTACAGATTTGCTTGCAGATTATTATTCAAAAGTGACAGTTGGGATATTGACGACATGGCTTTCTGATTTATTCCCAGAGGCTCCAGAACATTTCAAAGAAAAATTTTTATTTTTGATTAACACTCCGATGAATTATTTTGTATGAACCTGTAAAATAGGGCGAAATTCATGCTATAATTGAAGTGTTTAACTTCATCAGTAGAGAATTTGAGTAGAGAATTTGCCCCTACGGCTGTAGAACGAAAGCAGAGCACGGTACTTGCTTGAAAAGACGGAATTAGCATGCGCTTGCTGGGTTAAAATAATAATCTCATTTGTTTGAGAGAGGATTGGACTAGCGAATTCGTTTTGCAAGGGTGCAAGATAAAAACTATCGGAGGTCACATGCGAAAGATTATAAGCTTTATTGGGATTTTGGCGCTAATGACAGTCATTTATCATTTAACAAGTGTTGGGCTGTATGCTTCGCTTTTCCTACCTTTTCCTAGAGAAATTGATATTTTTATTTTGGCGGCAATTTCTGCTTATTTTCTGACCGTTTTACTGGAGATGCTGCGGACAAAACGTCTTGCAAGAGGAAATGTGATTGTTTTTTATCTCTTGTATTTCGGATTTACAGTTTACACGTTGTTTGCACCACATCGGGGGATGTACGGCTTAAACCTTAATCCGTTAAATATCTTTCAAACCCAGCAAGACCCGCTGATTGTTGCGCTTAATCTGCTTTTATTTGCGCCTGTTGGTTTTCTGCTTAAACTGCGCTGGCGCAATTTATTATTGATGGCTTTGCTGATTGCGCTGATTGAGACCACGCAGTTTGTGCTGAAAATTGGCTTTGCTGACATCAATGATTGGATAAGCAATCTCATCAGCTTCATTTTGGGAACGCAGCTTATTAAGATAAATAAGAAATGGAATGTTCGGCTTCAATGAAGCAGAAATTTACTTGGCAAAAGCTGAAACTCCCGCTAAGTTGTAGGATACAACCTCACATCTGTGGTGGCGACCATTGACAGCGTAGCATACCGTGCTGAGATGAAGCAGAGACTTATTTAGTGGGAGTTTCAACTCCCACTAAATTTAGTCGAGCGAAATTCGAAGCTTAGTGCTGCTTATCCCCGGCCTTAGAGGTGGGGATATTAGCACGCACTGCTGAGATAAAGCTTTTTGTCATTTTGGTAGATCTTGCTACGATTAATCCAGAAAGGCAGGCGATGAAAAAAACAGAACGAGTTAATCTCATCATGCGCTATATTAATAATCGCGCGCATTTTACCATTGCGGAACTGCAAAAAGAATTCAAAATTTCACGTGCGACAGCAATTCGTGATGTGCAGCAGATTCAGGAAATGGGATTTCCTCTGCTTGCGACAGCGGGACGTGGTGGTGGCTATGATGTTCTGCAAAATCAGTATCTGCCCGCTGTTCGTTTTACACCAGAAGAGCTCAAAGCTGTTTTTATCAGCTTTATGGCGAGTAAAAATTCACAGTTGCCTTATCTGCAGAATCGTCGTTCAATTACCGAAAAACTCATAGGTATTGCGAGTCAAACGCAGCAAGACGAACTGATTGAGTTGAACAATATTTTACTGTTTGAAAATACTAATCCAGCAAATCCGAATTTGCTGGAGCTTGATGATGCCGCACCGCAAGAGCTGAATCAGCTAATTGGTCTGGCAAGTAAAGATAAACATTTGCGCGTGACTTATGAAATCAGTCCTGGCTGGCCGCAGTTTATGGACGTTTGGCTTTTGCATATTTTTAATACAAATGGCACTTGGCTTGTTGAAGTCTATGATTTTGAAACGGCAGAATTTCGTTATTTACCTGTGGCAATGCTACGCGATAGCATAATTTCGGAGGAGAAACAATCTCTTTCCGAAGGAGAAATTTTAGCGCAAAAACTTCAAAAAAATCGGGCAGCTAATCTTATTGTTAGGCTTGATAGTACTGGAATTCAACGTTTTAAACGCCTTCACCCACCAGGGATTATTCTTAGTTTCACAGGAATGTTTCAGTCCAGCGGTATCTTCCAGTACCAGGTCGCTTCAGATGAGTTTGATTATATTGCGGACTGGCTGCTTTATCTGGGAGCTGGCGTGCAGTTTGACAGGATTCCTGAGAAACTTGTAAATTTGTTGAAGGCAAGGGCAGCAAATTTGACAGAAAAACTGTGAGCAAAGATTGAGTAAATTAGCTCTGAAAATGCTATCATAAAGTAAAGATAGAAGTGAGTTTGCCCTATTTTTCATTGCAAAGAAAAGGCAACTCGTATCTTAAATGAAGCAGAGACTCATTCAGCGGAAGTTCCGACTTCTGCTAAATTTAGGGTACAACCTCTAGGTGAAAAAACTAAGCGACCTGTAAGCGTAGCAGTCTGCTTAACATCTTTGCTATGAGGTTACCCTGTCTCCCACAGTATCCATTCGCTCTATCTCCACTTTGCTACGAAAGACGTAAACATTTAACAGTACACCGTGCTGTTAAGCTGTCTATAAGACTGGGAGAGCATATATGGCTGAGATAAAAAGGTTGAGGAGGAAAATAATGACCTACGAAATTACACTTCACGGCGAAAAAATCGCAAAGATTGACCCTGTTACGACAGGAGCAGCGCCAGACTTTACTTTGACAGACCTATCAAATCGGTCAATAAGACGATCAGAGCTAAAAAAACCAGTTTTAATCAGTGTTTTTCCAGATATAAACACATCAATTTGTAGTTTGCAGACGAAACGCTTCAATCTTGAAGCTAGCAAGCACAGTGAAATCGAATTTTTAAGTATCTCCAATAATACGGCTGATGAGCAGCGAAATTGGTGTGCTGCAGAAGGTGTAGATATGACGATTCTTTCGGACACAGGCGAATTCGGTAAAGCTTATGGTTTAGTAATGAAGAGCGGCGCTCTTGAAGGACGCTTGGCACGTTCGATTTTTGTTGTAAAAGATGGAGAGATTGTTTACAGTGAAATCATTAGCGAGGTAACACACGAACCTGATTATGAACAGGCTTTAAATGCAACGAAATAATGAAAAATCTGTCAGATAAAAATATCTGGCAGGTTTTTATCGTTTTGATGCTTTTGTAAGCCCTATTAAGATTAGAAATTTTCTGTCAAATCTGATATAATAAAAGTAATTTGAAACTTTTGGATTTGACAAAATGGTTGGATTCAAAAAACTAACTTATAGGAGAAAAAATGGCTGTAAAACATCTTATTGACACATTTGTTCCGGAAAATTACAAGATTTTCCTCGACATTGACCGTAAAACAAAGACTTTCAAAGGTCAAGTTGCGATTAAAGGCGAGGCAAAAAATGATGTGATTTATTTCCATGCAAAAGATTTGCATATTCACAAAGTACGCGCATTTAGTGTTGAAACGAATTTTATGAATGACTATGACAATGAGGAAATCGTTGTTCGTGTTGGTACGCAAGGTCCAGTTACCGTAAGTTTCGAGTACGAAGGGAAAATTACGGATAATATGATGGGCATTTATCCGTCTTATTATGAAGTAAACGGTGAAAAGAAGATGCTTATCGGTACGCAATTTGAGAGCCATTTTGCCCGCCAAGCTTTTCCTTCTATTGACGAACCAGAAGCAAAAGCAACATTTGACCTCTCTGTGAAATTCGATGAAGAACCAGAGGACATTATCATTGCCAACATGCCCGAACTCATGAATATCGAAGGCATTCACGTCTTTGAACGCACCGTGCGTATGAGTTCTTACTTGCTCGCCTTTGTTTTTGGCGATATGCAGTACAAAAAAGGATATACCAAATCGGGTGTAGAAGTTGGTGCCTTTTCAACGAAGGCACACAGTCCAGCTGCACTTGATTTCCCGCTAGATATCGCAATTCGTTCCATTGAGTTTTATGAAGATTATTATAAAACACCTTATCCGTTACCTCATAGCTGGCATGTTGCCTTGCCTGATTTTTCGGCAGGCGCAATGGAAAACTGGGGTTGTATTACTTATCGTGAAGTTTGTATGCTCGTTGACCCCGAAAATGCAACAGTCGCAAGCAAACAATATGTGGCAACCGTCATTGCCCATGAATTAGCACACCAATGGTTCGGCGATTTGGTCACGATGAAATGGTGGGACGACCTCTGGTTGAACGAAAGTTTCGCCAATAATATGGAATATGTGGCGATTGATGCCCTGCAGCCTGAATGGAAGGTTTGGGAGAGCTTTTCCATTTCAGAAGCCGGTCTTGCACTTAATCGTGATGCAACAGATGGTGTCCAATCTGTTCACGTTGATGTAACACACCCTGATGAAATCGGAACACTGTTTGACCCAGCCATTGTTTATGCCAAAGGTTCACGCCTTATGGTTATGCTACGCAAATGGCTTGGCGATGAGGACTTTGCTGCTGGTTTGCATCTTTATTTTGAAACAC
>JAJXWC010000064.1 GCA_021781855.1 Bacillota bacterium
GATTAAAATTGCTTTGATACCATCAAGGGATTTTGGCAATCCAGCAAAAATTTTACGCAAAAGCAAAATGACACCACCAGCAACAAAACCACCAACCAATGCTCCTAAAAATCCGGACGGAATCTGCGTTGTCGGGTCTAATTTACCAAAAGCAAGTCCTGTGGAAGCCATTGAGCCTGCAACAAAACCTGCGACCAATCCAGGCCTATCCGCAATCGAATTGGCAATAAAACCTGCGAGAACTGGCAGCATAAATCCGAAAGCAACACCGCCGATATTTTTGAAATAAGCGGCAATCGGGTGATAAACACCAAGATTAGCAAGCTGCGACTGTGGCACCCCCATTGATTGGTCAATCAGAAAGGCGAGCGCAATTAGAATCCCTCCTCCAACAACAAATGGCAACATTGCAGAAACACCACCCATAAGGTGCTTGTAGAATGCTTGTCCTAAACCACCTGTACGCTCATTATCAGAGATAGATTTTTCTGAGCCGTCGCCTTGATAAATCGGTGCGGTACCTGCAAGTGCATTCTGAATAAGTTCTTCAGGATGACGAATTCCTTCAGCGACAGGTTTATTGACGAGGTGTTTGCCTGCAAAGCGATTCATTTCTACTTTTTTGTCTGCTGCAACAATGACGCCTTCGGCACGTGCGATATCGGCGGCTGTCAGTTTATTATCTACACCTTTAGCACCATTAGTCTCGACTTTAATGGCTATACCTGCTTGATTTGCTGCTTTTTTGAGTGCTTCTTCCGCCATATAAGTGTGAGCAATTCCAGTGGTGCAGGCTGTGACAGCCACGAGAAATTTGCCACTTTCACTGTTCTTTCTTGCGATGTCATTCGAAGAACCATTTCCGATAGTCTCTGATGCGCTTTCTTCACGTGCGCTGAATAGCTCTAGTACTTTATCAGAACTATCTGCTGCCAGCAATTTTTCTTTGAAGCCGTCTTGCAGCAAGAATTTTGCTAAATCTGCTAAAGCGGCAAGGTGCGTGTCATTTGCACCCTCTGGCACAGCAATCATAAAGAACAAATTGACAGGCTGTCCGTCAAGTGCTTCATATTCGACACCGCTTACACTTTTTGCAAAAAGAACAACCGGTTCTTTCACCGCCGCACTTTTTGCGTGAGGCATGGCAATCCCGTCGCCAAGTCCTGTTGACGTTCCTGATTCACGCGCCAAAATATTCGCTTTGAAAGTCGAAAAATCTGACACTATGCCTTTCTCTACAAGCTTTTGAACCATTTCATCAATCGCCGCTTCTTTTGATGACGCTTTGAGATTAAATATCATAATCTCTGATTTCAATAAATCTTTAATTTCCACGAGAAATCTCCTTTTAAGTTCTAATATTATTTGGCTTTTAGTTTAAATGCGCACTATCCACGCGCTTCGTGCTGCGAAAGACGGGGACGTTGCCCTTCTCACCCGCAGCTTCAATAGCAGGCTCAAGCTGCTAAAGGAAAAGGCTCCGAAAAGAAAAACAAAACTTGTTCATTCACCGCAAGATAGAAAATATGAATTTCGTTCATATCATTTCTACTTGTATCTGTTCGAAACATTTTTGGATAAATCGTGCAGACGGCATATCTTCTGAAAAGACTTTTGCTGTACCGCATGCTACGCCTTGTTTAAAAGCTGATACTGCATTTTTTGACCTGCTCCATTCGGCTAGGAAGCCCGCAACCGTAGAATCACCAGCCCCTACTGAATTTTTGATAATTCCTTTGACTGGCGGCGCAAAATAAATTTCGTTGCCCGTGAAAAGTAGGGCACCATCACCTGCCATTGATACGATTGCGTTTTGTGCACCCATTTCTAGTAATTTTTGACCATACGGAAAGATATCTTCTTTTTTGTCAAATTTGACAGAAAAAATTTCCTCTAGTTCTTCACGATTTGGCTTGACAATCAGCGGCTTCATCGGTAAAGTTTTGAGCAATTTTTGACCATCAATATCAATCGCAAATTCTGCTCCACGGGATTTGACCTCACGAATGAGTTGGTCATAAAAGTTTTCCCCCAAGCTTTTGGGCACTGTCCCCGCAAATACGACAATATCACCTTTGACAAGTTGGTCAAATTTTGCTAGAAAACGTTTTACATCTTCATCTGTCAAATCCGGGCCTGCTGCATCAAGACTCGTTTCCTCGCTTCTCGTTTTGACCTTGACATTGACCCGCGTTTGACCAAAAATTTGGGTAAAATCAGTTTCAATACCGTGCTGTTCTAAGCTTTCGCGAATGAATTTACCCGTAAATCCACCAACGAAGCCAAGTGCCGTATTTTCTACGTCAAGATTGGACAACATTCGACTTTCCATAATTCCCTTGCCACCAGGTGTCATTCGCGTCAATTTTGTTCGATTAACCGCACCATTTTCGACATTATTGTATTCCATAAAATAGTCTAATGCTGGATTAAGCGTTACTGTATAAATCATCAATTTTCTGTAATAACCTCCACTTCGTCAGGATTTGCAAATTTGACAAAGCTTGTTTGACCAAGTTTACTGCTGTCAATCAGCAAGTAGCTCACTTCCGCCTGTTTCATTGCTTGACTTTTCACTGTCGCTTCCTCGCTATCAGGTGTCATTGCACCGATTGCCTCGTCAAACGCATTTGCACCAATAAAAGCACTATTGAAACGATAATTTGAGAGTTGCTCCAAAGCATGACCGCCAATGACCGAATCTGTTGTTCTTTTAATCAATCCCCCTAAAATATAAACGTTCAAATGTTCAGCAATCAAATTTGATGCATGGGTAACTGAATTTGTCACAATCGTCAGGTGGAGCTTCAGTCGCTTTAATTCGGCAATCATCGCCCCTGTAGTAGTTCCAGCATCCAAGTAAATCGTATCCCCGTCCGCAATCTTAGAAATCGCAAATTGAGCAATTCTTTGTTTTTCTTGAACGTTTTTGGAAGATTTTTCAATGATTGATAATTCTTTTGATAAGTCTTGTAGCAGTTCGGCGCCACCATGAATTCTTCTTAATTTCTTTTCATCTTCTAATTCATTTAAATCCCGTCGTGTTGTTGACACAGAAGAATCAGTGAGTGTTTGCAATTCTTCCAATGTCGCACGGTGTTTCTGATTCAGATATTCTAATATTTTCTGTTTACGGTCATCGACTAACATTTTTCCCCTTCCTGAAATCACTTACATTTTATATTATACGCTTTTTTCTATCAAAATCAATCATTTTCTATCAAAAAATACAAAAAAATTAACACAAATGTGTTAATTTTTTTCTCAGCAGTGCGTACTAATCCCCCTTAGGCGGCGGGATAAGCAGCACTATCTCCGCAGCTTTGCTGCTACGAATGACGAGAGCCTTGCTCTCTTTATCCGAACCTTAACAGCACATCTTGCTGTTAAGCTGTCCATCCTCGCTACACTGCTAAAGCAGCTAGTCGGAATGGCAAGCTTCGAATTTCGCTCGACTGCTCTAGGGTCAGCCACTTTAGTGGCTTGACTTCTGAGACAGGGTAACCTCATATCAAAGATGTGAGGTTGTCCCCTAAACTTTGTAGGAGTTTCAACTCCCACAAAGTAAGTCTCTGCTTCATTTTTTTAACTTATCCAATATTAAGAAACTGCTCTTCAAATAATATTCCACTGCTACAAGCAGGGCCTCATCACGCACAAGCATATCTGCAAAATGCAATCCTGAACTTCCCGGCTCGTTGGAGCCAATGAATGCAAAAACGGACGGCGCCTGAGTTTGATAATTTGCAAAGTCCTCACCAGCGCTTGATGGAACAATGTCATTTTCCGTACACTCATGCCATTTTTTCGTCTCTTCAAACACCAGTTTAGTCAAATTCGGGTCATTATAAGTCAAATTCGAACCCATAATCCACTCGATATTGACCTGAACGCCATATGCCTTTGCAGTTGCTTCCACAACTTCAATAAATCGCGCTTTCGTCATCTGGCGAATTTCTTCATCAAAAGTTCGAATCGTTCCTTCAAAAACGGCTGTACTCGGCAAGACATTCCAAGTATTCCCAGCTTCAATGTGAGTCACAGACAACACCGCAGCCTGTAACGGTGGCACGTTACGTGAAACAATCTGCTGCAAATTCTGAACGATTGCACTCGTTGCTAAAATCGGGTCAATCCCCTCATGCGGATAAGCAGCATGACTCCCCTGACCTGTCACCGTCACGTAGAATTGCTCCACCGCAGCCATAACCCCGCCCTCTCGCAGACCAATAACACCTGTTCCAAGTGTTGGCATATTGTGATAACCGATAAAAGCTTGTACATCAGCTACCAAACCACTTTCCAGCACCATATTAGCCCCTGTACCGTGCTCCTCTGATGGCTGAAAAATCAGTTTTATTGTTCCCTGAATTTCCTGTTCACGTTCCTTCAGAATTTTTGCCGCACCCAACAGACTCGTCATGTGTAAATCATGCCCACAAGCGTGCATTACTCCAACATTTCTCGAAGCGAACGGTAAACCCGTTTCTTCCAGAACCGGTAAGCCGTCGATGTCCGCACGCAAGGCAATCACAGGTTCACCTCTCCCAATTTTTGCAACTAATCCCGTTTTCAAATTACTCGGCAAAATTTCAATGCCCCAGCTCGTCAATTTTTCATGCAAAAAAGCCGTTGTTGCAAATTCCTGTTCTGAAAGTTCAGGAAAACTGTGTAAATGTCGGCGAATTTCAACTAAATCCTTGTAAAATTTTTCTTCAATCATATCTTATATTATACCAAAAATAGCAAAGCATGAGCTTTACTATTTTCAATTTTGCTATTAGATTTTCAAATCAAGCCTGAATCCTTGAGCAAATCCTCCAAGTAAGTTCCCTGAAGCTTTTTCAGGCCAAATTTCAATGCTTGTTTTTTCACAAATGGCAATTCTTGCTCCGTTAATTTTTTCTTGTCCGAAAGATAATAAACGGAACCTGCAAGTGAGCGCAAATCATAACTTGATGCGAAAACTTCAGGTATGCCGCGTTCCACATTTAAAAGCTGGTAAACAGCTTCCATCGCCGTTCGCACGGAATATTCTGTCGTGAAAACAGTGTCGCGTGCTGTCTCTGCGAAATTGCCTATAAAAGCAAGGTTCACACTATTTTCAGGCACAACAAGCGGACGGTCGCCAGGCTCACGCAGCATAAAATAACTTGTGATAAATGGCATATAAACAGGAATCGTATTCGTATTTTCACGTGCAAATTGTTCAATTTCGTCCTCTGGCATTCCCAGATGATAGAGCAATTCCTGAGTGATTTCACTGCCTGTACAAGCTTCAATCGGCTTCTTAATGTAATTTCCTGGCGTATGAGATAGCAAACCGTAAACCCAAGTTACTGTTTCGCCGTCTTTTTGCTCCTTAAAATGCGGTTGACGGTGTGTTGTAAATGACAACAGCCAATTACTGTCTTTTACTGTAATAATCCCACCTGTGACAACTTTTCCACTCCGCAATTCGCGTTGGGTGAGTTTCTCAAAATAAGGCTGGATTTTCAGATTTTTCCAAGTCACCGTTGCAGAGACAAACCAACTTTCTTTAGGTAGATTTTGGCAGAAAGCATCTGGATTTCCGAATGCTTTGGACTGTGCTGCCAAATTTTGCCAGAGCTTCCAAGCCCCTCCCAATTCATGCGTTTCTGGTGCTGGTGTGTTCATATCGCCTTGAGTTGAACTTTCTGTGATTGAGCCATTTGTCACAAAAACTAAATCATCAGCTTTCAGCATCAATGAACTACCGTCAGCGTATAAAATCTCCTTCGCAAGTTTTTTCCCTTCAGAGCAATCAACATCAATATTGACAACTTGCTTGCCATATTGAAAATCCACACCATGACTACGAAGATAAGCAAGCATTGGTTTAACTAAACTTTCGTATTGATTATACTTAGTAAATTTCAACGCAGTAAAATCGGGCAGTCCTTTGATATGATGAATAAAACGTAAAATGTAACGACGCATCTCAATCGCACTATGCCATTTTTCAAAAGCAAACATTGAACACCAGTACAGCCAGAAATTTGAGGCAAAAAATTCGTCTGTGAAACAATCTTCAATTCTTTTACCCACTAAATTCTCTTCTTTCGCCATGAACAACTTGACAATCTCATCTTGTGCTTTTTTACTTAAAGTAAACAGTCCATCATCTTGGACACGTTGTCCACGTTTTTCAATCAACCGACAATTTGAAGAATTGGGGTCATCACAATCTAGTCGATAAAATTCGTCCAAAACAGATGCATCATCAACCTCTAAACTAGGCACAGAGCGAAATAAATCCCATAAGCACTCAAAATGATTTTCCATTTCACGCCCGCCGCGCACCACAAAACCATCATGTGGAATGAACGAGCCGTCCAATGAGCCACCAGATAACGATAACTCTTCTAAAATATGAATTTTATTGCCCTTCATCTGTCCGTCGCGAATAAGAAAAATCGCAGCAGCAAGTCCAGCAAGCCCAGCACCAACAATATAAGCTGACTTGTCATCAACATTTTGAGGTTTTCTTGGACGCACAAACGCCTCATAATTTCCGCTAGTATATCGCATTTTTTGTACTCCTTGTCTAAATTCTTTGATATTCTTATCATAATACAAAAAAATATTATTTACAAGAAAAAAATCAAGAATTTAGACATACCGTCCATTTTTGTATAAAAAAGAGACTTGACAAAACTGTCAAATCCCTTTTTCAATTATTTGCTTTCAGTAAAGTCGCCATCAAAGGTGTTAGCATCCTTCGGAGCATCTTGATTTTCAGCTTCGCTAGCAGCACCAGTAGCTTCTTGAGCGGCATTGGCTTGTTCATAAAGTTTCACTGCCAAATTTTGTGCAATTTCTGAAAGTTCGTCAGATTTCTTCTTGATATCCTCGATATCATCACCTTCAAGAGCTTTCTTGAGCGCTTCTTTAGCTTCTTCAGCCTTCTTGATTTCGGCTTCGTCCACTTTGCCTTCAAGGTCTTTCAAAGTCTTCTCAGTTTGGAAAACGAGCGCGTCAGCATTGTTGCGTGTATCAACTTCTTCTTTGCGTTTTGCATCGGCATCGGCGTTCTGCTCAGCGTCACGCTTCATCTTCTCGATTTCTTCTTCAGACAAACCTGAATTTGATTTGATGACAATGGTTTGCTCTTTTTGAGTACCCAAATCTTTGGCTTTTACAGATACAATACCATTTTTGTCGATATCAAACGTCACTTCGATTTGTGGAATACCACGTGGTGCTGCAGGAATATCAGTCAACTGGAAACGTCCGAGCGTCTTATTGTCTGCGGCCATTGGACGTTCACCTTGCAAGACGTGAATGTCAACAGCAGGTTGATTGTCCGCAGCAGTAGAGAACACTTGTGATTTAGAAGTTGGAATCGTGGTGTTACGCTCAATCAATTTTGTGAACACACCACCCATTGTTTCAATACCAAGTGACAAAGGTGTAACGTCCAAGAGGACAACATCATGCACATCTCCTGTAATCACGCCCCCTTGAATAGCAGCACCCATTGCAACAACTTCATCAGGATTGACTGATTTATTTGGCTCTTTACCTGTTTCCTTGCGGACAAGTTCGACAACTGCAGGAATACGAGTAGAACCACCAACAAGTAGAACTTCGTCCAATTCAGAAGCAGACATTCCCGCATCAGACAAAGCTTGACGAACAGGTTGGCGAGTCGCTTCTACCAAATCCAAAGTCAATTCATCAAATTTTGCACGCGTCAAATTCATTTCCAAGTGCAAAGGTCCAGCAGCGCCTGCCGTGATGAAAGGCAATGAAATATTCGTGTTTGTCACGCCTGACAAGTCTTTTTTAGCTTTTTCAGCTGCATCTTTCAAGCGTTGAAGCGCCATTTTATCTTGGCTGAGGTCAATACCGTTTTCTTTCTTAAATTCAGCAACCATCCAGTCAATGATTTTCTTATCAAAATCATCACCACCGAGCTTATTGTTACCAGCCGTTGCCAAAACATCAAAGACACCATCGCCAAGTTCAAGGATAGAAACGTCAAAAGTACCGCCACCAAGGTCATAGACCATGATTTTTTCGTCTTTATCTGTCTTATCAAGACCATAAGCAAGTGCTGCGGCTGTTGGTTCATTGACGATACGTTCTACTTCAAGTCCTGCGATTTTACCTGCATCTTTTGTCGCTTGACGCTGTGCATCATTGAAGTAAGCGGGAACTGTGATGACTGCTTTTTCAACTTTTTCGCCAAGATAAGCTTCTGCTGTCGCTTTCAAGTTTTGCAAAATCATCGCTGAAATTTCTTGTGGCGTGTATTCTTTGCCGTTTGCAGAAACTTTCGCAGGCGTGCCCATTTTTGATTTGATGGACAAAATCGTGTCTGGATTGGTTACTGCTTGACGTTTTGCTGCGTCCCCAACAATGATTTCTCCGTTTTTGAAAGCCACAACGGAAGGCGTTGTACGATTGCCTTCTGGATTTGCAATAATTTTTGATTCTGTGCCTTCAAGCACCGCAACTGCTGAGTTTGTTGTACCGAGGTCAATACCGATAATTTTAGCCATATTTTTTACCTTCTTTTTCTTTTTATGAAATAGTTTATCGACATTTCGGTCTATTATTTACTTTATTTTTGGGAAAATTACTTCATTATCCTTGTGCCACTACGACCATTGCTGGACGTAAGAGACGTTCGTGAAGCTGATAGCCTTTCTGGAAGACTTGAACAATCGAATCGGCAGGGTGTTCGTCATCAACAGGCACCGTCTGCACCGCCATGTGAAAGTTGTGGTCAAATTGGTCATAAGCAACTTCTTCAATGCCTTCTTCTTTGAGCGCAGCAAGCAGGCTTTCTTGAACCATTTCAAGTCCTTTTTTCACGTCCTCAGTCAATCCTTCAACAGCAAGGGCGCGTTCAAGATTATCAAGACTCGGCAAGATTTTCTTGGCTAAGTCTTGTGAGCGATATTTCACAAGGTTGAGTCGTTCTTCGTTTGCTCGGCGCTGGATATTCTGCATCTCAGCAGAGACGCGCAAAAATTTATTTTCCCAGTCCGAAGCAAGTTGCTGCGCTTCTTCAAGCTCATTGATTTCATCTTCAACGATGTCCTCAAGTGCTTCTTCAGTCAGTTCTGACGGCATTTCGTCAACCATTTCTTCATTTTTGATTGCTTCTTTATTTTCCTCGGACATACGCCCTCCTTTTCTACGGTTTGACGCGATGCTTGGTTTTTCAGACGTTCGCGTTTCCTTTTTCTTAAAAAATTTCATTTATTTCCTGATTTCGTAGTGATTACCATCGAGGTAACGATAGTAGTCGCTAAGCTTCATTGTGAGTACTTTTCCAACAAGGTCAAGCACTGACAAGGTCCGCTGATAATCCATTTCGACAGGACCGATGAGCGTCAAGGTTCCCAACCCCCGATAAGGGATGACGAACTTTTGATTGAGAATGGTTAGATTTTCCAGAAAATCCTGCTTGTCAAACTTGACCGAGCGCATCTCATCATTGTCGGTGATTTCACGAATTTCGTGCGCCATACGGGCATCATCACTCAAGAGCTTGTAAAGTTCGGACAAATGCTGACTGGTATAGTCAAAAACATTTTGTCTGCCAGAACTGATGAGCTTGTCAGAAAAAATTTCTGAAAAAATTGTATCAAAAAGTTGTAGCACATCACTCGTCACTTTGAAATAACGCTGCACAATCTGCGGAATTTCTGTCCGCAAGGTGTAATGAATCTCCAACACTTTTTTGCCGACTAGTCGTTCTTTGACGAGGTTACTGAAAACCTGCAAGTCAGCTTCTGTCATACTTTTTGGCAAAACGAACTGATTCGTTCGCACCTCGCCAGTGCCCAAGGTAATGACCGAAAGCACCGAATGATTATCCAACATGACAAGCTCAAAGCTGGAGAGCGTTTGCTCTCGCTGCGGAACATTCAATACAAAACTTGTCAATCCTGTTAAATTTGACAAAGCTTGCGCTGCAGTTTGGAACAAATCTGATAGCCGATAAAATTCGCCGTCAAAGGTTTTCATCACTTGAAAAAGGTCATTTTGACTAAATTCTTCAAGCGTCAAAACATTTTCAACAAAATACTTGTAACCAGAAATGCTCGGCACGCGCCCGCTAGAAGTGTGCTCTTTTTGAATGTAGCCGAGGTCTTCCAAAACCTTCATATCATTGCGAATCGTCGCACTAGAAGCATGAATTTCCTCCAGCAAAGATTTTGAACCAATCGGCAGATGATTTCTCGAATAAAGCGAGACAATCAGATTGAGAATTTGTCTTTGACGCTCTGTAATCATACTGTACTCACTTTCTTTCGTTTATCTCGCCTTGATTTTACCAAATTAGCACTCTCACTAATCAAGTGCTAAAAATATTATATCGCTTTTATTTTGTGCTGTCAAGAAAAAACTTCAAAAAATTAGCACTCTAATAAAAAGAGTGCTAATTTCATTTCAACAATGTGTGTTATGTCAGAGAGAGTTTCAACGTTCTTCGAATAATCTATTATTTCATTCAAATTCAACAACTCGCTTTTCGAAAGCAACAGTTTGGAGAACTTTTCCAATACGTTTAATCGTTCCTGAAAAATAATAAAGGTAAAAATCATCTTCTAATGTTCCCACGCGCGTTCGTCCCATGAAAACGCTAGTGGAAATTTTTACATCGGTCATTCGGTCAAAACGAATACTCTCAACCGTATGATGAAATGGACGCCAGTGGGCATATATCAAGCGCTGACGATTGGTCACTCCAAAAGCATAATAACCTTTTGTTGTCCGCCATTTCACGACTTCTTTGCTCTCTTTTCCTGCTTCAGACTGAAAGGCATTAGCAGGTTGAAAACGTGCTTCAAATGCAACTTCGACATCTTCATCATCAAGAAGAGCATCACGAATCAGTCCAAAATGTTTGGCACTTAGCCAATCTCCAATGAAGGGAAGTAAATGACGACCGAGTTTTTGTCTTTTGGCAAAATCTCGCATATTTTTGGGATATCTCATCTTAATTTTCCTTTACAAATTCGATGCTTTCGCTGACAGCCAAATATTTCCAAGCGAAATCACAAGAATAATCAGAGGGTAATAATTTCCTAAAATAAAATGACCGTTAACCACATAATAGGCAACCCAAACAGCAATCAATAAGGTCAGACCGCCAAGAATCATAAATGTAATATTCCAG
>JAJXWC010000065.1 GCA_021781855.1 Bacillota bacterium
ACGGCTTATATGATTCCTTTCGGTATTTTTCAATTACTCTATGGCTATCTTGCCGAGCGCTTTGGCAAGCGTCAGACTATTACGGCGGCCATCGTGCTCTTTACTCTATCGACCGCACTTTGTGCGATTTCAACAGGCTTGAATGATTTAACCCTTTATCGTGCTTTGACTGGCGCATTTGCAGCAGCTGTTATGCCTGTTTCTATGGCACTGATTGGCGATATATTCCCGATTGAAGAACGTCAAGCGGCGATTGGTACATTCATGGGTTTCTCTTTTCTAGGTCAAGGATTGAGCATGGCAATCGGCGGTTCAATCGCATATTTCCTCAACTGGCGCGGGGTGTTCGCAGCTTATGCTGGACTTGCTGTTCTCTCGGCTCTACTTTTAATCACGCTTGGCAAGAAAATTCCTTCTCAGAAAAATGAGAACACAAAGGCGATTGCACCTTATACTGAAGTTTTGAGGAAAAAAACCAGTCTCATTGTCTACGGACTTGTGATTTTTGAGGGCGTTTTCCTTGTCGGAAGTTTTTCGTTTCTTGGTGGATTCATCCGTAAAACTTTAAATCTAAACAATCTGGAAATTGGGATGATCATGACCGTATTTGGACTGATGGCATTACTTGCAGGGCGTCGCTCAGGCAAGATTGCTCAAAAA
This sequence comes from Bacillota bacterium, assembly GCA_021781855.1. Lineage (GTDB taxonomy): Bacteria > Bacillota > Bacilli > Lactobacillales > Streptococcaceae > Lactococcus. The sequence goes on from JAJXWC010000065.1 coordinate 661, forward strand.
ATAGGCCGGCAGAAAACAGCGATATTAGGCATTTTGTTTGCCTTTATCGCCAATGTTCTTTTAGTAATATTCGGAAATCGTTTACCTTTGATTGTCATTGCGATAGCAGCCATGGGATTTGGTTTTATGCTTGCTCATTCGACTTTTATCACGATTGCGACAGAGTTTGCTGAGAAAAATCGTGCATTCGCTACCTCTCTTGTAGCCTTTTGTTACATGGGTGGTGGTGGTGTCGGGACAGCGATTGGTGGAAAAATTCTTGCGATATCAGGATATTCTAGTCTTTTCCTGATTTATGGCATTGGATTATTTCTTATCGTCGGAGCACTCGTTGGGCTTCCTCGGAAGACTTTTGATATAATAAAAATAAGAAAGTGAAGCAAAAATGAATAAAAAATTAACAGGTAAAGCTTGCGAGCCTGAACCAAAAAGACTGTCTTTTCTTGACCGTTTTCTGACACTCTGGATTTTTCTTGCCATGGCGGTCGGTATCGTGCTGGGTTATCTTGTTCCCAGTGTTGCAACGGCAATCAACGCTGCATCAGTCGGCACAACTTCTATTCCGATTGCGATTGGTCTGATTTTGATGATGTATCCGCCCCTCACAAAAGTCAAATACGAAGAAATGGGCAAAGTATTCAAGAACTGGAGGGTGTTGCTCCTTTCTCTTGTGCAAAATTGGCTGATTGGTCCGATTGTCATGTTTGTCCTCGCTGTTGCTTTCTTGCGAGATATGCCAAGCTACATGATTGGACTGATTATGATTGGGTTGGCACGTTGTATCGCGATGGTTATCGTCTGGAATGAACTTGCGCAAGGTGATAGCGAATATACGGCGGGTCTGGTCGCATTCAATTCTTTATTTCAAGTGCTTTTTTACTCGGTTTTTGCCTATCTTTTTGTGACTGTTTTGCCTAAACTATTTGGACTGGGGAATTTTTCAGTTCACATCACGATAGGGCAACTCGCGCAGACGGTCTTTATTTATCTAGGGCTTCCGTTTATCGCCGGCATCCTCTCGCATTTTGGCTTGATAAAGTTAAAAGGAAAGCGCTGGTTTGAGGAAAAATTTGTCCCTAAAATCTCACGAATCACGCTGGTTGCACTGCTTTTCACAATCATCGTCATGTTCGCCGTCAAAGGAGAAAAAGTCATCGAATTACCGTTGGATGTGGTGCGCATTGCTGTTCCGCTTTTGCTTTATTTCGTCATCATGTTTTTCGTTTCTTTTTTCCTTTCCAAAAAAATGGGGGCCAGTTATCCTATTGCAGCCAGTCTGTCTTTCACCGCCGGTAGCAATAATTTTGACTTGGCGATTGCTGTTGCTGTTGCCGTTTTTGGGATTAACTCTGGTGAAGCCTTTGCCGCTGTTATCGGTCCGCTCGTTGAAGTACCGGTTATGATTGGACTGGTTAATGTTGCTTTGAAATTGAAGGAAAATTACTTCAGATAGCTATAAAAAATCATTCAAAAAATCTTTTGCTTTATGCCATAGTAGTCGTGAAACAAAAGGTCTTTTTGTTATTTAGAGTTGTATAAGAGTAATAAAGCTAGTGTTCAACCATTGGGTGTCCTCGGTAAAACTTGGATACGGGGCAACCCCAAGAATGAAGAACAATAAAAAAGGAAAGTGGTCGAAGGAAGAAATTTCCCAATTGCGTTCGCTTACGGCGAAAGAGCTTTCGGATCGAGGAATTGCTGAAAAACTTAATCGGACACCAAACTCTGTACGTGGAAAGCGAGCATTGCTAGGGTTAAAAAAGAGAGAACAAATTGTTACTCAAAGTGGTCAGAAAAAGAATGGACACAGTTGCGAGAATTGGTTAAAACGGGTCAGACAGAGTCAGAAATCGCAAGGCTTATGGATCGCACAGTAGGGTCTATTCGAGGACAAAAAGAAGTTTTAGGATTAAAATCCGCAAGAATTTGGGAAGAGACTGATTATGCTCAACTTAAAGTCTTTGTGTCAGAAAATAAAAGCAACCAAGAAATTGCTAAAATTATGGGGCGCACACGCAGTTCAATTCAACAAACTAAATTTAAACTTGGCCTTGGCGATTTTTCTGTCCGTAAATGGACGAAAAAAGAGGAAACGGAGCTACGGCAACTCGCTACAGAGATGACAACGGCAGAGTTGGCACAGCATTTCAAGCGGGAATGGACGGCTATTGAGCGCAAATGTAAAAGTCTAGGAATTAAGACACAATCTAAACAAATTGTGATATTGGGACCGTTTACGGAAGAGGAAAATCAATATATTATTGAACACTCTCGTTATATGGGAAGTGTACAGCTTGGAGAGCGACTTGGACGTACTGCAGGTTCTATTAGGCAACATATCCATCGATTAAGAAAGCAGGGCATTGAGGTGCCACGCTATCTTAGGAGCGGTACGAAATTGACGGAATAAAAAAGCTTGAACGGAGGGATGATCTCCTTTGTTCAAGCTTTTTTTATTGTTCTATTCGTTTGTTTCAAGGTTCCACGCTCGTCCGAACAATTCTCCACCATTTGGATAGAGATGGAGGATTTCAGAATTCTTGAGTAATTCTTGAGTCTTTTGCGAATAAGTCGCTTCTCTGTCAAAAGCAATGAACACCTGTTTGTCTGTTCTGGAGTACAATTCTAGGATTTTTTCCAATGCATCATCTTGAATTTGTTTGAGGAGCACAGAATCATGAACTAAAATGGGGAGAGCAGTCAACTCGAGCATCGCTAAGTCAAAAACGATAAGCCCTTTATATTCTGACCCTGTTCCACGATCATTGGGTGTAAAGAATTCATACTCATTGGCTGACTTAATAGCGAGGAGTGGCGGTGTTTTCAAACCATTGAAAATGGTATCGTTAATTATTTTTGTTTTGTCGTCAATTTCTCTTTGAATGGTCGCAAAAGTATCACGAACTAAGCGATCATAGGTTGTTTTTAATTCAGAAGTTGTTTTTTGAAGCGAAGTCATGGTGTCAAAATTTTTATTAGATTCGCGCAAAAGATAAAGCTCTCGTTGGACTTGCGCATAACGTTCAAGGACAGCCTCTGAAACGGTTGGAATATCATTAATTTCCTTGATTTTATCTTCCAATGCTGTGACATGTTCTAAAGACAAGTCAATCATTTCCTGAAGCTTTGAGGCACTTTCGGTAAATTCTTTTTTTAAGACAGAAGCGAGTGTTTTGTGAAAATGTTCGACCTCAGAGAGATGTTTGATATTTGCTTCTGGGAAAAAGGTTCTTAAGGACTCAAAGTCTTTTTGAAAGGTTTGATTTGAGGGATCGCGCTCGGCTTCAAAATTTCTCCTTTGAGCGATGAGCTTTGTCCGCTCTCTGCGTGCATCGGATAATTGTAAGCGTAACGAGGAGAGTTGCTGAGCCTGAAAAGAGCTTAATTCTAAGAGCCCATCATTGTTTTCTTTTGTCAGATGGCTGAGTTCGATTTCTAATTCATGAATTCTTTGTTCGTTATCCTTGTAGGCAGTGATGTTTTTGACTGTCGCAATATATTCATATTTTTGACCAGCAGAGAAGGCTTTCTTTCTCTCATTTGCTTCTTTATAGGCTTCTTCTTGTTCTTTTACTTCAGAAAAACGGTTAAAAAGTTTCAAGAGGACTGCGATTCCATTTTTATCGGGTTGTTTTTTGGCGGCGAGTAGTGGCTTGCTTTCGTCTAAGGTATCTCTTCCCCACACACGAATGAAGGGACTCATCGTTTCTCGAAGCATTAAATCGGGGAATTCCATATGATAATGTTTAAGGAGAAATTCACAATAGGCTGTTTTGTCTATCGTCGTTTTAATTTTATAATTGGCATCGCAAATATTAAAGCGAGCATGCTGCGCAGTAGAACGAGAAAAATAGTAAGCTTTGTTATCAAAGACGAATTGATATTCAATTACATGGTTGCCGACATTTTCAATAACATCCGTTGCTTCATTAACATAGTCATCTCCCGCAAATATGAAATCTAAAATCAATAAAAAGGTAGATTTCCCGATTGAATTTGCGCCATTATCACTGCCAATCACGCTGTTTAAGCCCTGATGACAGTGAATAGGTGCACGCATTAAGCCTTTTTCAATAAATTTATCACATTTAATCTCTTTTAACATGAACGAGCACTCCTTCATCTAGCATTTCAATTTTTCCTAATGCGAACAAGCAATCCAAAATTTTAGTAAATTCCGCAATCCCATCCACTTTGGACTTCACTTTCTCATAACATTCTATTGGCGTTTTTCCCTCATTTCCCAAGCTATTAAGCAAGATTGGAAATTTGGGAAGCACGCTTTTTTTGTAGGAAACGACTTTATTTGGAAATTTCATTGAACACCTCACACGATTGAATAAAGAAAGAAATAACGATACGACAAGCAAGAAGAGAGGATTGAGATAACTTTGCATGATGGAGCAGCCATTGTGAAAGCTGTTCCACTATCTCAGGCTGTGTCAAATCAGATTGGTCAAGCTTTCTAAACGCTTTTTTCACTTCAGAAGCAATTAAATCATACGTTTCCACTTCACTGCATAACTCACGAATAAAGCGATAATAGGTGAGCACATCAGATTGGATAGTATTTCTCAAAAGTGGGAAATCCGGTAAAATTTTCTGATTGATCGCTAGAGCCGTCAAATTTAGATTTTCCAAACTGTTGTTGCTTGCGAATGCTGTCAAAGCAGAAATAATCGTATTTATTTCTGCTTCCAAATCAATTTGAGCAAGTTCCTGTTTCAGTTCATAATTTTTCGCATAGTTGGTTTTGAGAGTGGAAAGTTGAACGTATTCATCAATCTCAGGGTCTGTTAAATAATTTTCTGCATGGTCAGGGCATAGAGCGATTTTATTGTCTAACGAAGTTAATTTTGGGACGGGGAGTTGTGCGCTTTTAAATTCAAGTTGCTTTTCTTGCGTGAGATGATTGGGAAAAATAGGTACGATTTCATAATGTTTTTTAACAACACCTTTAACCTTTTTGGTTAATTTAGTATGACAAATGGGGCATTCGTTAGCAACTTCGTCTAAGAGCGGAAAGTCATCTGTAGAAGGAAGCAATTCTTCTGCTCTATTGGGTTTACTCAACGCATAGAGAAAAGATTCCGCAAGAAAAAATGCTTGCCCTTGTTCCTGTTCCATTTTCTTAAAGTTTGACGCCGTTTTCACAGAAACAGTGGCATCTGTTTTTAAGAGATTTTGTAAAGCTTCGCACGCATCATTCAAAAGGTGAGAAGTTATTTTAGAGGCAATTATTTTTGTAAAATACTCACGAACCTTTTGAATAATATCAGGATTCTTCGAAGCCTCCTGCAAATCGGCTGGGATTTCTGTTTGTTGACTGACTAAACCAGAAATAACTTTATTGCTTGAATTAAATTTTAAGTTTAACGTTTCATTCATTTCAAAAACACCAAAAAGAAATTGACTCGTGGCAATTTGACTTTGGTTCAAAGCTTTTTTCATGATTTTGATGTAACTGGAGATATTGAAATGATCCAAGAAACTCCTCCTTTTAGTGTGCGGAAAAAATAAGGGAAAAACAGGGGAAGAATAAGGGAATTACTTTTGACGTTCGTTTTTGTAAAATAAATGTATCAAGTAAAAATAAGTAAGAAATCGCTTTATCCGTTATATTATACCACTTTCTAGAGAAGTTTTATATTAAGAGTCACGCTTTCATTGCAAAATTTTTACTTGTAAAAAAATAAACACAGACCTGAATTACGTAATAAGGGCTGGGAAACAAAAATGAATTTTGTTTGAACAAAGTTCTGATTGGAACCCTTTTTCTTGTTGCGTTTTTTTGCGCTCAAATTTAGGTTTAACTTTTTGTTTTCTTGCCCACGGTCGAAAGGATAAGAAAATGAAGAACTTCAGAACAAAAAAATCAAATCGTGAGACTTATCGCTATTACTTTGTAACAGGAGATATGAATGAAATTAAAGTAAATGATGAAGTCATGACTTCAGATATTGCTTTGCTTCATCAGTTTGACGACGAAGAGGTCAATGCAGAACATAAAACTAGATATCATGTGGTCTATTATCTGGAAGATTTTTTGAATGAGGATAAAGGGGCAGAAAATCATCCTATGCTAGTTGATAACAGACATCCGCTTGAAGAAATTCTTGATGGGGAAAATCAAGAGATGAGAGCACAATTATTTGAAGTCCTTCATCAGGCATTAGAAAAATTGACTCCCAAGCAAAGAGAAACAGTGGATAAGATATTTTATCAAGGATTAAGCGCTATTGAAATTGCACGGCAAGAGAAATTGGATAAATCAGCGATTACTTATCGTCTTAGAGGTGCTTATAAAAAATTAAAAAAAGAAATTGAAAAAAATTTTGAAATAAATACTCAACTTTTGTCCGATTTTTCGGTTAATAAGTAGAGGGGTAAAAATAAGAGGTTGAATTTGCAACGTGAAATAAATAAATTCCCTTGTCCTTGCTTCATTACGGGAAGCTGACAGGTTCGAGTCCTGTGAGGACAGTAGCGTGCGCACGCAAAAAAAATGGAAAGGAGAGTCATCATGCAACTGGAACAACTGATTATGCAGATTAAAACGGAACTCAAAAGCACAGGGCGATATGATCTACGAACTTTTGCTTTTGTTCAGCACGATGGGTATTGGTCTAAGAATCCACAACTTGTTGAGTTCTTTGTCTATGAACGCCCAAGCTTTAAAAATCGAGGCTTTGCTCGTCTACTTTACGACTTATCGACGGGCGAATGCCTTTGTGATGAGCGAAAGAGCGCTGTAAGATGTAAGGTCAAGCGCGTCCTTGGCTACGAACGTCGAGGTGTCGTTACGTTATTTCCTGTCTAGGAAATTAGAATGAGAGGTAAAAATGGTAAAAATCCTTGCTACTTTTGTGGAGGGGAAACTTACAAAGATGAAAGAGTTACCCACAAATCAAGATTTGCTTGAAAGAGAAGGGCTAACCAACTTTAAAGCTCGCACACTTTTGCGAGAAATTGATGAAACAGAAAAACGCATCCTCATGCTGGTCAGAGATAATTTTGAAGACCTGCGTGACTTTGTACACCACAACATTTAAGGAGACCAACAATTATGGCAGAAATAACAACACTTTACATTCAGGCAGATTTCTTAGGCAAAGAAATTTTTGTGAGCCGCGAGGTGCGAGATGTGCCTGCGATGGAACGATTCGGACAAAGTACGGCAGGCTATCGCGAGTATGCGGCCTCGAGCAGCGTGCAGCCTGCTTTTGTGGTTCGGGTGGAAGCACTCAAGAATGCGCCAAAACCAAGTAAACGTCAAAAAATACTTTTGATTGAGCCTGAGCTGACCTATATTACAGAACGTAATGCCAATCGTCGTGCGATTGATGTCCCGATTATTGTCGCAAAAGCGGTTCAATTCGTAGATTAAGGAGAAAAAAAGATGCCTACAAACCCATTAAAAACAAACCAAGACTTGTTCACAGATTCAGAGATTGATTTCTCAAAGACCCTTGGAAAATTGCTGTATCTGGATGTGCGTGAAGTCCCTGATTATCAGAACATTGTTATTAACAGCGAAACTGGCGAAGTACTCTCAAGTGCTTTGGTGGATGACAACACAGGACGGATTATTGAGGGCAGTGTTCCTGAGAACGTTCAAGCAGAAGTCCGCTCACGTCCGATTGAGGGAACTCTCGTTGCCTATGACTTGATTTTAGAAGCGGAGGGCTTTGGGAGTCAAGTGGAAATCACGGTTCCTGCGACGAGCAAGTTGGACACCTTGGTTTATAACAAAGAAGTGAAACTGACGGGCTTGACGGCACGTCACTGGTCACGTACCACACGCCAAAATAACGGTGCTCGAGTGACCTTTTCGCACACTCAAGGTTTTAAACTGCGTGCAGAAGGCATTCAGGAAACCAAGCCTAACGCAAAAGCACCAACTGAAAAATAACGAAAAGGGATGTTCCCTTTTTTCTTTTGAGGTGACGTTATGAAACAAAAAGGACATCGATTGATGCTGTTAGACCAATATGATGTGGTCTTGACCGCAGGGTTTTGCTTTATGTTCTTACTTTCCCCTTTTGCACTTTACTGGTCAACATTTACCACTTTACCTGAATCATCCAAACTTAAAATCGGACTTGAAATTGTCGGAGGAGTGAGTCTCACGACGATAGGGCTTTTGGTTGCTTTCTATCACTGGATCCCCTTTTTCAAGAATAAGCGGGACATTCGTTTGGTGCTACAGTACATCTTGTCGCATAACTTCTATGAAACCGTTCGACGTAAAGACGGCAGAGGAGAGAAAATCAAATTGCCACCTGTCTATGTCAAAAAACTAGATTATGCGACGATAAGTGTGACGGTTGAGATGTCAGGCAAGCTCATGCGCGAGTTGGATAAAATTCCCAGTGACTTGGAAAAACTCTTTTTTGCGGATTTCAAGGAGAAGAATGATTTCAGGGAACACCGTTTGTTTTCCAAGCATGCCTACACCCAATTTATCTTTTCAGATAATAAGGAAGCGCAGCGCCTGCCGATTGCGGAACTCCGCTACGACAAGAAAAAGGGCATTCGCTTGATGGATGGGGAGTATTGGGACTTTATCCATGCGCCCCACTTGCTTGTTGCAGGAGGGACAGGTGGTGGGAAGACCATCTTCTTGCTCGCTCTCTTGAAAGTGCTGGCGACTTTCTCATTGCTTGAAATTTGTGACCCTAAAAAGTCCGACTTGTCCGTCTTGGATCATTTCAAAGTTTTTCAAGGTCATGTTTATTCTGAAATTGAGGACATCATGACTTGCTTACAAGATGCCGTGGGTTTTATGGACGATCGGTATCGCCAGATGGGATTGAATTCTGAGCATCCAGACGACGTAAAGATTGGGAATAATTACCAGAGTTATGGCTTACTTCCTAAATTCATCTTGATTGATGAGTGGACAGCCTTTGTGGCTTCTTTGGACATCAGAAAAGCGAGTCTTGTGGATGATTTGATGGCACAGTTGATTCTAAAAGGACGCCAAGCAGGCGTCTTTTTGATTGTGGCGATGCAGCGCCCAGATGCCGAGTATCTTTCCGCAAATCTCAGGGACAACATGATGGCACGCCTTTCGCTGGGGAAACTCTCCAAGTCAGGTTATCGGATGATTTTTGGGGAGGACTATGAAGATAAGAATTATCTTTATATCAAATCTAAAATTGGTCGTGGTTATGCGGCATTGGATGGCGGGATGCCGAGTGAATTTTTCAGCCCGCTTATTCCCTTTGAAACAGGTTTTAGCTTTGAGGAAATTTTCATTCAAATGAAGCCACTATTCTCAAACGGAAAGAAAAAAGAGCAAGTCCGCAAAGCTCCCCTTGAACAAGGGCGCACACTTTCTGAATTGGCAAACATCTTTCAACTTTCTGCCACAACGTTGACACGGGTCTGTCAGTATTTGAATGATGTGGGTTATCATTTTACAGGACAGGCGGGAAGCTACAATCAAGCGGATCAAGCACAGCTAGCGAAAGTCATTGCTTGGAAAAATGCTCATCCCAAAGAAAATTGGAAAAGAGCAGCACAAACTGTGCAAAACAAAGAAACGGAGGACACCAATGTACGGGAAAATTAAAGAACAAATTTTGGCAGTGCGCGATTCTGGTCGCACCAATATGTTTGACACATTGATGGTGCAACAGATTGCTTTTGAAAATGACTTTCACGAATTGGTCATTTTTATCGAAGACCATAAGAAAGAATATACCCATTTTATCGTGACAGGCAAATTTGAGGGGGAATAATCATGTGGACAAGCGGGAAATTGGAGATTGATGGCATTGAGGTTTGGTATGAAGTCAAGCACTTTGAAGAAGGCAGTCGCTTTGGCATTGATGGCGGGCGGATTTCTAAGTTGGGTGCTCGTATTGGAAGCAAAGAAATCATCAACTACGACCGGGGGTGGGACATTCGTCCCAAGGAACAAGTGGCTAAAGCGGCGCTTGCGCAACTTCTAAAATTGTATAACTGAAAGGGGAGACGATGATTCCAAATGAAGCGATGCTTGCGCGGCTCAAAAAGCAATACCCAGAGGGGACACGCATCCGTTTATTGCACATGAACGATCCTCATGCGGTGCCTCAAGGCACACTTGGTACGGTCTATGGCATAGATGATACTGGTTCACTCCTTGTGTGTTGGGATAATGGGCAGGGGTTGAATGTGCTTTATGGTATCGATCGAGTTGAAATTAGTTCAAGAAATTTAGAGAAAGCGGAGGAGGAAAAAATGAGTCGTCAAATGAACACGATTTATCATCTGGTTGATGGAATGCTTATAGAAAGTGCTGAAATTGGGAAGCAACTCAAGAGAATACTGGAAGACAAGACAAAGCCCAAATGGGATAAAAAAGAAAGCGAGCAGTTGATTCAGAC
>JAJXWC010000066.1 GCA_021781855.1 Bacillota bacterium
GTAATAGTCCTTTGGGGATTTTTCCGATGATTTGGGGCGGACTGATAAGTGTCTATATGCTAGCGATTTTTATCCCGTGGTTGTCTTTGATGGTGCGACGCTTGCGCGATGCAGACTTTTCTAGTCTATTTTTGCTCTTGCTCATTTTACCTTTTTTGAGTGTCATGCTTCAAAGAAATTTATTGGCAACAGGATTGAACTGGCTGAATACAGCACTGCTAGGTATTTCGAGTGCAGTTGGATTAACTATTTTCCTACTTTGCCAATTTCCAACAAAAAATAAATGGAGAAAATATGAATATTAACGAAGTAAAAGATTTGATGAACCAGTTTGACCGCTCATCTTTACGCGAATTTTCATGGAAAAATGCGGACGGTGAACTTGGATTTTCTAAAAATGACGGACATTCAGTCGCACCCGTGATTGAAGCACCTATACGCTCTGTTTCTGCACCAATTGCCGCAGCAACACCAAGTGAAATGGTAGAAAAAGACGCTGAAATTTCGGCACCTGTTTCTAGCAAAGCAGAAGGCGAAGCGGTAAAATCGCCACTGGTCGGTGTTGTTTATTTGAAGCCAGCACCTGACAAGTCAGAATTTGTTCAAGTTGGCGACAGCGTGAAAAAAGGACAGACCTTGCTCATCATTGAAGCAATGAAAGTCATGAATGAAATTCCGGCACCAAAAGATGGTATCATCACAGAAATCATGGTTGCGGCTGAAAATGTCGTTGAATTTGGACAAGAATTAGTCCGAATCAAGTAAAAAGATTTGACGACCTCGTCAAATATAAAAAAATTGAGCTCACCTCCTTGGAGGGACTGAAAAGCGGTTGGGGCTCACATCTTGGGGAAAATAAAATGACAGCAGTAAACATAGACGTTGTAAAAATCATGGAAGCTCTACCGCATCGTTATCCGATGTTACTTGTGGACAGAGTGATTGACATTTCAGATGACGAAATCACAGCGATTAAAAATGTGACCATCAATGAAGAATTCTTCCAAGGTCATTTTCCGCAATATCCTGTTATGCCAGGTGTTTTGATTATGGAAGCTCTGGCACAAGCCGCAGGTGTTTTAGAATTGTCAAAACCGGAAAATAAAGGAAAACTTGTCTTTTATGCAGGCATGGACGGTGTAAAATACAAAAAGCAAGTCGTTCCAGGCGACCAGCTCATTCTCCATGCTAAGTTCATCAAGCGTCGAGGCTCGATTGCAGTTGTCGAAGCAGAAGCAACCGTTGACGGAAAATTAGCAGCAAAAGGAACCCTGACATTTGCCATAGGGTCTTAATGACTTGTCATTTAGACTTCTTGGACAGGGTGACCTGATGCCGAAGGTGTCAGGTTGTATCCCATGCCATAGGGTCTTAATGCCTTGTCATTTAGACTTCTTGGACGGGAAAACTGGTTGTAGGACTCTTTTATGCTCAGTGTCATAGGCGGGCATTAAAAATGTGATACGAAGTCCGAGAATAGAACTTGCGGATATGTTAGTGTATATTCTGCCATGTTTTAGGAGATTGACCATGAACAAGACGGTAGGGATTGAAAGTTTGGTCAGCCTACTTATCACTTTTGGTGCACCATTAGTCCTTCTAGTGCTTGTCGTTTTTTGCATCATCTCTTTTCGTAAGAGATTTCGTGAATTGCCCAGATTAGCTAGATTGACATTTATTATGGCTGCTTTGCTTATGCTTTTTATTTTATTACTTGTTTTTTGCGTTATTATTCTAAAATTTAATGCTGCACTGGGGAATGCTTTGTTTCCTTTCGTTGCAATTACCACTGTGATACTGAGTCCAACCTTATTGGTATTAAGTACTGTTTCGCTTATTCGTGAGAAAAGTCTGGCAAAATTGCAAAAAAGAGTAATTATTCTATTTTTAATTTTAAGCGCAATGATTTGTCTTGCACTTTTCCCATTTGTAGTGATTTTCTTGACGCCAAATATGTAAAACGAGGTAAAGGTTATTATGTTTAACAAAATCTTAATCGCCAATCGTGGCGAAATAGCGGTACGTATCATTCGTGCGGCGCGTGAATTAGGCGTAGAAACCGTCGCCGTTTATTCGACCGCAGACAAAGATGCGCTTCATGTTGCGCTTGCTGACGAAGCCATTTGTATTGGGCCAGCACGTGCAAATGCTTCTTATCTTAATATGAATAATATTCTTGAAGCCGCAGTAGCAACAGGTTCACAGGCTATTCATCCAGGATTTGGCTTTCTGTCAGAAAACTCAAAATTCGTCCAGCTTTGCGAAGAAATGAATATTAAGTTCATCGGACCTTCGGCGAAAGTCATGGACGAAATGGGCGACAAAATCAACGCCCGTGCCAGAATGCGAGCGGCTGGCGTACCTGTCACACCGGGCTCTGACGGAGAAGTGTTCACAGCCGATGAGGCATTAAAAATTGCTGAAAAAATCGGCTATCCACTCATGCTCAAAGCTTCTGCAGGAGGCGGAGGTAAAGGGATTCGTAAGGTTTCAACTCCCGATGAGTTGGTTTCTGCTTTTAATGCCGCAACGGCAGAAGCCAAAGCGGCTTTTGGCAACGGTGCCATGTTTATCGAGCGCATGATTTACCCTGCACGACATATTGAGGTTCAGATTTTGGGCGATAGTCACGGCAATGTGATTCATCTGGGCGAGCGTGATTGCTCTCTGCAGCGTAATAACCAAAAGGTTCTTGAGGAAAGCCCGTCTGTTGCGATTGGACACACGCTTCGTGAGAAGATTACAACGGCTGCGGTCAAAGCGGCACAGGCTGTTGGTTATGAGAATGCAGGAACGATTGAGTTTTTGCTTGACGAAGCTTCTGGCAATTTCTATTTCATGGAAATGAATACACGTGTGCAAGTAGAGCACCCTGTCACAGAATTTGTCTCTGGCGTTGACATTGTCAAAGAGCAAATCCGTGTGGCAAATGGCGCAGAACTTTCTGTGAAACAAGAAGATATTCGCTTTAGTGGACACGCGATAGAATGTCGGATTAATGCAGAAAATCCCAAATTTAACTTTGCACCGCAGCCGGGCACGATTACCAATTTGTTCTTGCCAAGCGGTGGTGTCGGGCTGCGTGTAGACTCTGCCATGTATTCGGGCTATACGATACCTCCCTATTATGACAGCATGATTGCCAAGGTCATCGTTCACGGCGAAAACCGCTTTGAAGCCTTGATGAAAATGCAGCGTGCATTGATGGAGTTTGATATTGAAGGGGTCACAACGAATATTGATTTCCAGCTTGAGCTGATTTCTGACCCGCATGTGATTGCAGGAGATTACGATACGAGCTTTTTGGGGAATGTTTTCTTGCCAGAGTATTTGAAAGAAGATTAAGAACGGTCATCCGTCAGCGATGATGATTGACAAATAATGGAGTAACAATGGCTTTATTTCAAAAGAAAAAATATATTAAAATCAATCCTAATCGTGGGGCTAATGAGCCTGCGCAAGCGAATCCTGAAGTTCCTGACGAGCTTTTTGCGAAGTGTCCGGGCTGTAAACATAGTATTTACAGCAAAGACTTGGGCGCAGAGAAGATTTGTCCGCATTGTGGCTATAATTTTCGGATTACGGCGAAAGAGCGTCTGGCGCTCATTGCAGATAAGGATTCTTTCGTTGAGCTTTTTACGGGAATTGAGTCGAAAAATCCGCTTGATTTTCCCGGCTATCCGGAGAAACTCGCTGCGACGAAGGAAAAAACAGGACTTGACGAGGCCGTATTGACTGGGACGGCGATGATTGCCGGCAATAAAACAGCGCTTGCGATTATGGATTCGACTTTCATCATGGCGTCAATGGGAACAGTTGTTGGTGAAAAACTGACAAGACTTTTCGAGTTTGCGATGAGCGAAAAATTGCCTGTCATTGTATTTACAGCTTCAGGCGGCGCGCGGATGCAAGAGGGAATTTTCTCACTGATGCAAATGGCGAAAACGTCAGCTGCGGTAAAACGTCATTCCAATGCGGGGCTGCTTTACATCACTGTTTTGACTGACCCTACGACTGGCGGTGTGACGGCATCTTTTGCGATGCTCGGCGACATTATTTTGGCTGAACCACAGTCTTTGATTGGCTTTGCAGGGCGACGAGTCATTGAGCAAACGGTGCGTCAGACTTTGCCAGATGATTTTCAAAAAGCGGAGTTTCTACTGAAACATGGTTTCGTAGATGCGATTGTCAAACGAACAGAATTGCGTGCAAAATTAGCTCTGTTATTAGAATTACATCTTGCAGGAGGAAAACAAAATGTCTGAAATTGCAGAGATTATCAATAAAGCGCGCGCTGTTGACCGAATTTCGAGTCGGGATATTATTGCAGGCATTTTCACTGATTTCTTTGAACTTCATGGCGACCGTCAATTTACCGATGACGAGGCGATTGTCGGCGGAATTGCAAAATTTAATGGTCAGCCTGTTACGGTGATTGGCATCCAAAAAGGACGAAATCTGGAAGAAAATCTGGCGACAAATTTTGGTCAGCCTTCGCCAAATGGTTATCGAAAAGCCCTTCGTCTGATGAAGCAGGCTGAAAAATTTGGTCGTCCCGTGATTACTTTTGTTAATACAGCAGGTGCTTATCCAGGCATTGAAGCCGAAGAACGTGGTCAAGGCGAAGCGATTGCGAAAAATCTGCTTGAAATGGCGGATTTGACCGTTCCTGTCATTGCGGTAATCCCTGCAGAAGGCGGTTCGGGCGGTGCTTTGGCGCTAGCTGTTGCGAACAAGGTTTTCATGCTGGAAAATGCGGTTTACTCGGTATTGTCGCCCGAAGGTTTTGCAACCATCCTCTGGAAAGATGGCAAACGGCGTGATGAAGCAGCAGAACTCATGAAGATGACAGCGGACAAGCTTTATGAAATGGACGTCGTTGACGGTGTGATTTCGGAAGAAAATCTCTTTGATAACCTGAAAAAAGTCCTGACAGAGCAGTTGACGGAGTTGTCAAAGCTTTCAGCGGCTGATTTACAAGAACAACGCTATCAACGCTTTAGAAAATACTGAAAAAATCTGCTTAATCCTAAAAGATTAAACAGATTTTTTTATCTTGGCAGGACGTTCCACCTGTCCTTTGCAATGCGAAAGAACACTGACAACCTAATCTATTTAAAAGCTGTTGGTATTAAAGCGGCAATTCGTAATCGTAAATTGCTGCGAGCGACTGCTTTATTGAGAGAAAGATAAAGATTTCATGAGTCTGTCAATCATTTGACAGATTTTTGTTTTGATGAATGTTCCGAAAATTATGATATAATATATAAAAATCGAACGTTAGAAGGCTGTGCGAGTGCCTGTAAAGCAAGCATTGCTTGCGGTCAGGTGCTTGTTGAGCCGTAGAAGGCTGTGCGAGTACCTGTAAAGCAAGCATTGCTTGCGGTCAGGTGCTTGTTGAGCCGTAGAAAGAGAAAAATGACTATTTATAATTTTGCGGCAGGCCCTGCGGTTTTGCCAAAGGAAGTTTTGGAAAAAGCACAAGAGGAATTGCTCGACTATGCAGGCTCTGGTATGAGCGTCATGGAACTGACTCATCGCGGCAAAGAATTTTCGGCTATCATTGAGCATGCGGAGCAGACTTTGCGTGAGTTGATGAGCATTCCTGAACATTACAAAGTGCTATTTTTGCAAGGCGGTGCGTCAACACAGTTTTCAATGGTGCCGCTAAATTTGGCATTGGGGAAAAAAGCTTATTATGTGGAAAGTGGTTCTTTTGGCAAGAAGGCATTTGATGAAGCTGTCAAATTGTCGAAAAGCCTTGAATTGGAGCCAATTTCGTTGGGTTCGACCGAAGAACAGCAATTTGACGAGTTGGTCAAATTTGACAGTTCAGCGATTGATAGGGATGCGGCTTATGTTCATGTGACTTTAAATAACACGATTGAAGGTACGACGATTTACGAATTGCCTGATACAAATGACGTGCCGCTAGTAGGTGATATGAGTTCAGATATTTTGGCGGTGGGTTATGATGTTTCGCGTTTTGGGTTAATATATGCTGGTGCGCAGAAAAATATTGGACCAAGCGGTTTAACTGTGGTGATTGTGCGTGAAGATTTATTGCCGCAGAAGCCTGTGCTGTCGTCCATGATGGATTATCGAATTTTGGCGAATAATGATTCACTTTATAATACACCGCCGACTTTTGCGATTTATATGGCAGGCTTGGTATTTGACTGGGTTAAAGCGCAAGGAGGAGTTCAGGCAATGGAGCAGCGCAATCGTGAGAAAGCAGCGCTACTCTATGATTTACTTGACCAATCTGATTTTTACAGGAGTCCAGTTAAGTTCAAATCCGAGCGCTCCATTTGCAATGTAACTTTTACGACACCATCAAAAGAGTTGGACACTGAATTTATCAAGCAAGCAGAAGCAGCTGGATTTAAAAATATTAAAGGACATCGCTCTGTGGGTGGAATGCGTGCCAGCCTTTATAACGCTTTTCCGCGAGAAGGCGTAGTTGAATTAGTTGAATTTATGAAGGGATTTGAAAAGAGATATGGTATTTAACATTAAAACAATTGGAAATAATATTGACCAAGAAGGTCTAGCAGAGTTTGATGAGGAATTTGTTGTGGACGCTGTGCAGGAATCAGAGGCAGATGCTTTTGTTTGTCGAGCACAGGATTTTCACAGTTATGAATTCAGTAAGAAGCTGTTGGCAATCGCACGGGCAGGGGCAGGTTTTAATAATATACCGATTGAACGCGCAGCAGCAGAGGGAATTGTCGTATTCAATGCTCCAGGCGGTAATGCGAATGCGGTTAAAGAACTTGTGCTTTCCATGATGATTTTCGGCTCACGTAATTTGAAACCTGCAAATAAATGGCTGAGCGCGCAAAAAGGAACAGATAAAGCGATTGATGCAGCAGTTGAAAAAGGGAAGAAAGCTTTTTCAGGCAATGAAATTGCGGGAAAAACCGTTGGTATCATTGGCTTGGGCAACATTGGTTCGCGTGTGGCGAATGATGCCTATCGTTTGGGAATGAAAGTGCTGGGATATGACCCTTACATTGCAGTGGAGCGTGCATGGGAGATTTCATCACATGTTAAGCGTGTAACAAATTTAGACGAAATTTTTAGAAATGCTGATTATATCACGATTCACACACCGCTGACAGACGAAACGCGAGGAATGTATAGTGCGAAAAATTTTGCAAAAATGAAAAAAGATATCGTCTTGCTTAACTATGCACGCGATGAGATTACAGTAAAGGAAGATTTATTAGAATACATCGAAAACGGCACAATTCGGCATTATGCAACAGATTTCGGCTCGGAATTATTTTATCACAATGACCATATTTATCCGAGCCCTCATTTGGGTGGTTCGACGGCAGAAGCAAGTTTTAATTGTACGCGAATGGCTGTAAATTCACTTGAACGTTTTTTGAAATCGGGTGAAATTATCAATTCAGTCAATTTTCCAAATGTTCGTCAAGAACTAACGGCACCCTACCGAATTACTTTGATTAACAAAAATGTACCAAATGTTGTGGCACACATTTCAACGGCAGTCTCAGCAGAAAATATTAACATTACTAATATCGTCAATCGTTCGAAAGGTGATTTTGCTTACACTTTACTTGACCTTGATGAAGATGATGAAGCCAAGATTGACGCACTTGTAGCACGGTTTGAGACGAATAATAATATTGTGAGAGTGAGGTTGATTAAGCGATAATGGTTACTTTAAAAGCTTTTAAGGCAATCAGACCGCGCGCGGATTTGGCGGAGAAAATTGCAACTTTACCTTACGATGTGCTTTCAAGTAAAGAAGCGCGTGAAATGGCAGCCGAAAATGAATTTTCATTTCTACATATTGATAAATCTGAAGTAGATTTAGCAGATACGATTGATGTTCACAGCGATGAGGTATATGAAAAAGCAGCAGAAAATTTGCAGGAATTTCTGCAGAAAGGATGGCTCAAAAAAGACGAGACTTCTCAGCTTTATCTCTATGAATTGACAATGAATGGACGTGTGCAGACGGGAATTGTTGGCAGTACAAGTGTAACAGACTATGAAAAAGAGAAAATTAAGCGACATGAGTTTACCTTGCCAGAAAAAGAAAGTGACCGAATTCGTCATTTTGATATGACAAATGCTAATACTAGTCCGATTTTTCTTGCTTATCATGCGGAAGAAAAAATTCAATCAATCGTTGAGCAGTGGAAAAAAGAAAATGCACCTATATATGATTTCACAAGCTTTTATGATGTCAGACACCGTATCTTCATTGTGCGCGATATTGCCGTGATTGGCGAATTGATTACACTTTTTGCAAAAGTTCCCGCGCTTTATATTGCGGATGGTCACCATCGTAGTGCCAGTGCGGTTAAGGTCGGTCAAAAACGGCGAGCTGAAATTCGCGATGATGTGAGCGCTGAGTACAATTATTTCTTGTCGGTCATTTTTCCTGATAATGAGTTGGAGATTTTAGATTACAATCGTGTAGTCAAAACACCTTTGGCTAAAGATTTCTGGAAAAAAGTTGCAGTTAAATTTGACATTGAAAAAATTGACAAATCAAAACCTTCCAAAACGCATGAAATCCACGTGGTTACCTCTGATGGCTGGGTTAAATTGAGACCCAAAACAGAGATTATTCCGTCGGACGAAGTCGCACGATTGGATGTGTCGCTTTTGCAAGACCATATTCTTGCGCCACTTCTTGCAATAGATGACCCAAAAACTAATCCGAATATTAAGTTTGTTGGTGGTATTCGCGGGCTTGATGAATTGGAAAAAGAAGTACAAAATGGCGCTAGTATTGCCTTTGCACTTTATCCACCAACCATGACCGAACTGCTTGCTGTTGCTGATGCAGGAAAAATTATGCCGCCAAAATCAACCTGGTTCGAGCCGAAACTTTTGTCGGGTTTGTTTTTACATGATTTAGGAATAGGAGACAACCGTAAAGGCTGAGAATCCCACCAACCAGACGAAAATAATATGCGATAACGAAATAAAAAATCAGTTTTCAGAGACTGATTTTTTTATCTCAGGAGTGTAAGCTTAACAATATAGTGTGATGTTAAGGCTGTGAATAGAGAAATTGAAACTTTCGTCTTTCGTATCAAAGTGGAGATAGAGCGAATAGATAGCATAGCTGGACAGGGGGAACCTCATATCAAAGCCTATGGGAGTTGAATCTCTCACCAAATGAAGCAAAGACTTACTTGGTGGGAGTTTCAACTCCCACCAAGTTTAGTCGAGCGAAATTCGAAGCTTAGTGCTACTTATCCCGCCGCCTAAGAGGAGGGGGATTAGCACGCACTGCTGAGATAAATCTCCGCTTCATTAATTGAAACTTACAAATTTGTAAGTTTAGGAGTACCATTTTCCTGTTAAAATAAACTTATCAAATAAAAAAGGAAAATGACAAATGAAAAAAATATTAATTGGACTTATTGTAATAATTGTTATCATCGGTGGCAGTGGCTATGCTTGGTACAAATCAGCTTATGGTGGAACAAGTTATTATGTGAAAATTACTGCAGACGGAAAAAAGACTGAATCTCGTGATGATGCAGGAAGAATTTATTATAGATATGAATATAATCAGAAAGCCTATGACAAAGCAGGCGTAGAAAAACAAATCGAATTTACCGCTGACCATAATCTGCGACATGATGCTTATCTTGACCTTACATACAACAAAACCAAAGGCGTAACAACTTGGAATGAAGTTCAGAAATCTAATTTACCGGTAAAAGTAGAAGCAAAGCTGAATTAGAAAAGGAAAGAAAATGATGACATTACTTCAACTCAACATTGCGTTGGCCAGTATAACAATCGTCCTTGCATCACTTATGGGAGGATGCCTGCTTTACAGCATACACGCAATTAAAGAAAAAATTAATGAAAAAGAGGAAAAATAATGCTGCTCGAAGTTAAACATCTCAAAAAAATCTTTAAAACACGTTTTTCTAAGGAAGAAACAACGGCACTTGTAGACATTGATTTCAGCGTGGAAAACGGTGAGTACATTGCGGTCATGGGTGAATCTGGTTCGGGGAAAACGACCCTTTTAAATATTTTATCGACGCTTGAAAAGCCAACTTCAGGGCAGGTGCTTTTAAATGGGGAAGATATTACGGTGATTAAAGAAAAAGAAATTTCTGTTTTTCGCAGAGAGCATCTTGGGTTTGTTTTTCAAGATTTTAATCTTCTTGATACCCTTTCTGTACGTGATAATATTGTTTTACCGCTTGTTCTGTCTAGGCAAGATGTGAAATTAATGAAAGAAAGATTAAGCCAATTAGCACCTAAGCTTCACATTGAAGAATTGCTTGAAAAACAACCGTTTGAGCTTTCTGGCGGTCAAAAACAGCGTGTTGCTGTGGCACGCGCTCTGATTTCTCAGCCTGATTTGGTGCTGGCTGATGAACCGACGGCAGCGCTTGATTTTAAAAATTCGGAAGACTTGCTCAATCTTTTTGAGGAAATTAACAAAACAGGACAGACGATTATTATGGTCACTCATAGTTCACTCGCCGCAAGTCATGCAAAACGTGTTCTTTTCATCAAAGACGGAGTCCTTTATCATCAGCTTTATCGTGGTAACAAATCAGCAACGGATTTTGCAAAAGAAATCACGCTCTCAATGACCGCTTTTCTGGGAAGAGAGAGCAATGCAGAAAGGGAAGCTCAGCACGGTCAAATAGAAAATTCTGAAGTAGCAGACAAAACCTCCGGAACGGAGGTTCAACGCGACCAAGTGGGAGCCGTTGAAGTAGCAGATAAAACCTCCGGAACGGAGGTATCCTCTCATGCTTAGTTTAAAACTTGCCACTAGCAATCTGCGAAAGGGATTTAAGCAATTCGCACCATTTTTAATGGCTTGTGTAACGATGTTTGTTTTGATGTTTGTCACAAGCTCGATTGGCTTGTCAAAATCCATTGACAAACTTCCTGGAGGCTCCGCAGTTTCACAACTGATGACCTTTGCGTTGGTTGTTCTTGCAATTTTTGGAACTTTTATCTTGATTTAC
>JAJXWC010000067.1 GCA_021781855.1 Bacillota bacterium
TGCGTGTTGCGCTCGCCATTCGTTTCGGTCAACCGCTCCAGCAGCGATACACTCGGCGTAAGAGCCATTTTTCCGGTCAATGAGCACGGTCAGCTCGATAGTCTGGTCAATCGCAGGAAGTTGAGCAATATTTTCCTTGACGACCGAAAAACCAACACCGCCACCTTTCATGAGCTGGTCGAAAAGAAAGGAAAAAGGCATAGAGACAGCGAGTTGTTCCTTCGTCAGATAGGTAGGTAGGATATGACTTTTACCGTATTTTTGTGGGCGGATGGCGACAAACCAGCAGTTATTGAGTGCATCACCGTTACGTTTTTGGTAGTCGGTTCC
Organism: Bacillota bacterium; assembly: GCA_021781855.1. Classification (GTDB taxonomy): domain Bacteria; phylum Bacillota; class Bacilli; order Lactobacillales; family Streptococcaceae; genus Lactococcus. The sequence continues at coordinate 331 of JAJXWC010000067.1, forward strand.
GGAAATCCAGAGGTTGCGCCCTGAGGGTGTTGCGGAGAGACTGTAAATGACCTTGAAAAGCTGTTCGGCTTCCTCACTCAGCGCACGTAAAACTTCGGGGGAAATGTGGTCCGCTTGCAGACGTGGGTCGAGGTTGATGTTGCCTTCAACGACACGCTTGATGGTCTCATGCCAGTTCTCGGTGCGATTTTCTCGGTCAATCCAACGGGCGTAAGTCCGTTTGTAAGTGACCCAGCCTAGCTCGCCCCAGTGCGGGGTAATGGTTGCAGTGCAATTTTTGACGAATTCGTCGGAGAGAATAATTTCAGTTGCCATTTTATTGCTCCTAAATACTATATATTGTGTATAAAATAATATCACAGCACAATATATAGTTCAAGTGTCAAAAGCGATTTCACGAAAAAAATACAAAAATGAAGCAAAAGCGAAACAAGTCGAAAAAAGTTAAGCAAAAAACTTGCAATATACCCTACTAGGGTATATAATGAATTCATCAAATAAATGTTGGAGATAAAAATGAATTCAGTTACGATGCAAGAATTGATTGAAGCGATGAAAGATGATGCTGTCATCGTCGATGTCCGTGAGGACTATGAATACGCTGCGGGACATGTGCCGACAGCAACGAATATTCCTTTGAGCGAGCTAGAGATGCGCTTTGGCGAGATTGAGAACGGTACTTACATCATCTGCCAGTCGGGAGGACGTTCGGCACGTGCTTGTCAATTTTTGATGGCGCAAGGCTTAGATGTGATTAATGTGCTCGGTGGGACATTGGCTTGGGACGGTTGTTTGGTGACGGAGGGCTGAAATGTTCGGATTTTCTAAAGTAGCATCAATCACGACAGACGAGCTGATGGAAAAGTTGGAACAGCCCATTAAGCTGTTGGATGTGCGCGAAGTAGATGAATACCGTGCAGGGCATATTAAAGCTGCACGTAATGTACCCCTGAGTGGTATTTCGAGTTTTTCAGCCCCAAAAACAGGTACGTTTTACGTGATTTGTCAGTCGGGCATGCGTTCCAAACGTGCCTGTAAAATCCTTACGCAGGCAGGCTTTGACGTGGTTAATGTCGCAGGTGGCATGTCCGCCTGGTGCGGAAAAGTGGTGAAGTAAAATGCGGGATTTGAAAAATGCTTGTGAGTTGGCAGTGTGAGTTGCTGTAAGACAAGTACGCTTGTCGCCAGCAGTTTAGAAATGGAGTTCGCTTTCCTTAGCGGATGAGAGATAGAAAAAACGGAGAAAAACATGGCTAAAAAGTATGTGATTATCGGTGGTGTGGCTGGTGGTATGAGTGCGGCAACACGTTTGCGCAGGCTTCAAGAAGATGCTGAAATCATTGTATTTGAGCGCGGTCCGCATGTTTCGTTTGCGAATTGTGGGCTGCCTTATTACATTTCAGGTGAAATTGCGGAGCGACGGCAGTTGATTGTTCAGTCGTCAGCGGCTCTACAGCAGCGTTTTAGGCTTGATGTCCGGGAAAACTCGGAAGTGGTAAAAATTGACCCCATAAGTAAGATGGTGACAGTCAAATCGGTCAATCAGATTTATATGGAAAATTATGATGCTCTTATTCTTTCACCAGGAGCCAAACCTTTTGTACCGCATTTATCAGGGCTTTCAGAAGCGACAAATGTGTTCACTTTGCGTAATATTCCTGATGTGGATAAAATTACAACTTTTATTGATGAGGTAAAACCTCAGTCGGCTCTTATTATTGGTGCGGGTTTTATCGGTTTGGAAATGGCTGAGAATTTGAAAAAACGTGGTTTGGCAGTTACGATTGTTGAAAAAGCGGCGCATGTTTTGCCTACGATTGATGAAGAAATGGCTGCTTATGTGCAAAAAGAACTGGAAACGCATGATATAAAGGTTTTGACAAGTTTGTCAGCAACAGAATTTCGTGAAAGTGGTCGTCAAATTGTTCTTGAAAATGGAGATGTTTTGGCAGCAGATTTGATAATTTTGTCTGTCGGAGTGCAACCTGAAAGCAGTTTGGCGGCTAGTGCTGGCATTGAGCTTGGTTTACGTGGTGGTATTTTGGTTGATGAAAATTATGAAACATCAATGAAAGATATTTATGCGGTCGGAGATGCGATTGTTGTAAAAAATCAGCTCACGCAGACAGATATACTGATTTCCTTAGCAAGTCCAGCGAATCGCCAAGGACGGCAAGTAGCTGACGTTTTATCGGGTTTGCCTGTGAAAAATCGTGGCTCGATTGGTACAGCGATTGTCAGAGTCTTTGAGCAAACGGTGGCAAGCACAGGTTTGTCGGAAAAACAAGTCCGTCAGGCGAAATTACCGCATAAAATTGTGCATATTGTAGCAAATCAACATGCAGGCTATTTTCCTGGAGCAACGTCAATTGTACTGAAACTGATTTTCAACGCTGAAACGGGTGGGATTTATGGTGCACAAGCCGTTGGAAAAAATGGTGTGGATAAGCGGATTGACGTACTGGCAACGGCAATCAAGGGTGGGTTGACGATTTTCGATTTACAAGAATTGGAATTGACCTATGCACCGCCTTTTGGCTCGGCAAAAGACCCAGTCAATATGTTGGGCTATGCGGCTTCAAACCTTGCATTAGGCCTGTCAGATAATATTCAATGGCACGAACTTTCTGACGAACTTGTCAAAGGTAAGATTTTGCTTGATGTGCGAAATCCAAGTGAAATTGCTAAGGGTGGCTTCAAAAATAGTCTTTCAATCCCACTTGACGAACTTCGAGAACATTTGCACGAGCTTGATAAAAATCAATTTTATATCGTGAGTTGCCAGTCTGGACTGCGTTCTTACAATGCAGAACGAATTTTAAGGCAGCATGGTTTTTCAGTGCAAAATCTTGATGGTGCCTATGGACTCTACAGTATGGTAAGTTCTGCGCTTTTGGAGGAAAAATGGAAAACTACGATGATAAAATGAAAAATCGGCTTAAACGGGCAACAGGTCAGCTTCAAGGAGTTCTGCGAATGATGGAAGCAGAGCAAGAATGTCCTGACGTGATTACTCAGCTCTCTGCCGCTCGCTCAAGTATTGATAAATTGATTGGGATTATTGTTGCTGAAAATTTGAAACATTGCCTGATTGATGATAGCGATGATAAGGAAGAAAAAATTGACCGTGCGATTAAGATGATTGTACAAAAATAGAGTGTGATGAAAATCTGTCAAAATGAGACAGATTTTTCTCTTTTCAGAAAAAATCAGGAAAAAGTGCTATAATATTTTCAGTTGAACTAATGGTGTTAATAAAAAAACTATCAAACATAGTTCGAAACTTAATTTTAAGAAAATAGGAAAAAATATGTTAAACATTGGACGTCGCTATTTGCAGGCTTGGCCTGTATTTCTAGCGCTTTTATTCTTGGTCATTCAAGTGATTACCAACCTTTGGTTGCCGACGATTACCGCCGATATTATCAACAAAGGAATTGCCCAAAAAGATATGGGCTATATCTGGACAATGGGTGCTGTAATGCTTGCAGTTGCGCTTGCTAGCTGGATTTCTGCAATAATTAATGTTTATTATGCTTCCAAGCAATCTCAGCTTCTGGGACGCAATTTGCGTCATGATGTTTTCAAAAAAGTCATGTTTATGGACGATGCTGCATTTCATGATTTTGGTGACTCGACTTTGATTACCCGCACAACTAATGATGTAACACAGCTTCAAAATGTCTTTCAAACAATGCTGCGTATGATGCTAATGGCACCAATGATGTTGATTGGTTCGATTTTTATGGCTTGGAATCTGTCGCATAGTTTGATGCTTGTTTTTGCTGTCAGTCTGCCGCTTTTGACCTTGGCGGTTGTAATTAATATGGGAATTGCAATGCCACGTTTTCGCTCAATGCAAGGGCTTGTGGATAGAATTAATCTTGTTTTCCAACAAGGATTGACAGGTGTACGTGTGATTCGTGCCTTTAATCGTGATGATTATGAGGTTAAAAAATTTGATAAGGCAAATCGTGATTTGACCCATACGAGCCGGGTGGTTTTGACGACAGTTGCCATGCTGATGCCAATCATGACTGTAATTTTATCGTTCACAAACGTTGCGATTGTCTGGTTTGGTGCAAAACTCATCGGGAATTCGGCGATGGGAATGGGAAATCTGGTTGCATTTTTGACTTATGCCAGCCAAATTCTGATGAGCTTTATGCAGCTTTCTGCTGTTGCAGTTATGGTGCCACGCGCACAAGTTTCGGCAATCCGTGTCCGTGAGGTGCTGGAACGTGAAGATAAGGTACTTGACCCAGAAGTTTTTGGACAGACGGACAAATCTGAAATTTCTCTTGAATTTGACCATGCTAGCTTCAAATTTGACGAAGCTGAACGTAATGCTTTATCCAATCTTACTGCTACTGTAAAAACGGGTCAAACTCTTGCCGTTATTGGTGGTACAGGCTCAGGAAAATCAACTTTAATTAATCTGGTTGCGCGCCTGATGGATGTTACTGAAGGCAGCATCAAGCTCTCTGGTGTAGATATCCGTCAAATGCCGCAGCAAGAACTTCATGACAAAATCGCAATCACACAGCAAAAAGCCGTTCTTTTTTCTGGTACGGTTCGCTCAAATCTGGACTTTGGCAAACCAGATGCCACAGATGAAGAAATGTGGGAAGCTCTGAAAATTGCGCAAGCAGCAGATTTTGTCCGTGAGCAAGGTGGTCTTGATATGGAAGTTGAGCAAAATGGGGCAAATTTCTCAGGTGGTCAAAGACAACGGCTTTCGATTGCGCGTACCCTTATTAAGCCTGCCAGCTGCTACCTTTTTGACGACAGTTTTTCTGCACTTGATTTTGCAACGGATGCTAAGTTGCGTCATGCCATCAATAGTTCTGAAAAACATAAAGACAAAATCAAAATCATCGTTGCTCAACGAATTGCAACCGTTATGAACGCTGACCAGATTCTCGTACTCGAAAACGGTCAAACCGTGGGATTGGGCAGACATGAGCTGCTCGCAAAAAACTGTCCGCAATATCAGGAAATCATGCGCAGCCAGCTTTCTGACAAGGATTTGCGTGAAATGGGCGTCGAGTTAAAATCACTCAAAGGAGGTGACAGCTTATGATGCGAGGAAACTACATTCAACGTGGAACAGGTGGCAATGGCGCAGGACGTTGGGCAAAAGCTAAGCAGGCTCAAAATTTCTGGCCAACGATTATCCGTCTGTTCAAATATATGCGTCGCGACCTTGCAGGTGTCATCTTCTCCATGATTATCGCGGCTGTCAGTGTTATTCTTTCTGTTCAGGCACCAAAAATTCTTGGTAATGCAACAACGGTTGTCTTTAATGGTGTAATTGGCAGTCTTACTCACCATACACCGATTCAGATTGATTTTACCAAGGTAGAGAGTATTTTGCTTTACGTCAGCGTTATTTACATCATCAGTTTTATTTCTGGTGTGCTGCAACAAAGCATCATGACCCGGATTTCACAACGCACTGTTTTTGCTTTGCGCCGCGAATTTAAAGACAAGATGCAGAAACTCCCTGTTAGTTATTATGATACACATAATAATGGGGACATCATGAGCCGTATGATTAATGATATGGATAATATCTCAGGCACACTCAATCAGACCTTGATTCAGCTTGTGACTTCTGTTCTCCAATTTGTCGGTACAATTTATTTTATGCTCACGATTAGTTGGCAGCTGGCACTTGTCGCTTTCATTACGGTTCCGCTTGCCTTTATTACCGTGCGTGTAGTGGCACCGATGTCGCAGCGTTATTTCACGGCTCAGCAGCGCAATCTCGGACTTTTAAACAATCAAATCGAAGAAAATTATGCAGGTCACACGGTCATCAAAACGTTCAATCACGAAGATGAAATGATGAAGCGGTTTACCAAGCAAAATGAAGCCTTTTACCAAGCAGCATGGAAAGCTCAATTCGTTTCGACGCTGATTTATCCGACCATGCGCTTTATCAATAACCTCGATTATCTCGCAATGGCAGTCATCGGTGGTTTGAAAGTTGTTTCAGGGACCATCAATCTCGGAGATGTCCAAGCCATGCTGCAATATACCAATCAGTTTGCTCAGCCAATTACCAATATTTCCAACATGCTCAATACCATTCAAGCCACCGTCGCCTCAGCCGAACGAATTTTCGAAGTTTTGGACGAGGAGGAAATGACAGATGTCATTTCTGAATGTCCAAAAGTTGCGGATAGAGGGTTGCAAGGCAAGCCATCAAAAGACGAGGAGGAAATGACTGATGTCATTTCCGAACGTCCAAAAGTTGCGGATAGAGGGTTGCAAGGTAAGCCATCAAAAGACGAGGAGAAAATGACTGATGTCATGACGCAAAATCCAAAATCAACTCCGCCGGTGGTGAGCGACAGCTTAGTCAAATTCAGCAATGTTGCCTTTAGTTATGTGAAGGAACAGCCGTTGATGACTGATTACTCAATGGAAGTACGCGAGGGCGAAATGGTTGCCATTGTTGGACCGACAGGGGCTGGTAAAACCACGATGATTAATCTACTAGAGCGTTTCTATGATACGACAGCAGGCAGTATTTTCCTTCGAGGGCAAGATATCAAAACCATTTCCCGTGCCGAGCTTCGCAGCCAAATGGCAATGGTACTGCAGGAAACATGGCTTTTTAGCGGAAGTATTCGCGATAATCTTCGTTATGGAAGACTTGATGCCAGTGATGAAGATATCGTCAAAGCAGCTAAAATGGCATATGCCGATGAATTTATTCAGACATTGCCGCAAGGCTACGACACAGTGCTCAATGAGGAGGCGACAAATATCTCCCAAGGACAACGGCAGCTTCTTACTATTGCGCGTGCTTTTCTTGCTAATCCAGAAATTCTGATTTTGGATGAAGCGACAAGTTCTGTAGATACACGGACTGAACGCCTCATTCAAAGCGCAATGAACCGTCTGCTCAAGGGCAGAACCAGCTTTGTCGTCGCTCACCGACTTTCCACGATTCGTGATGCTGACCAGATTTTAGTCATGAATCACGGCAACATCGTCGAAAAAGGCAATCACGAAAGTCTACTTGCCAAAGGTGGAATGTATGCCGACCTTTACAATTCGCAATTTGCTCAATGAAACAAAAACTTATTTAGTAGAAGTTGAACTCAGAAAACGACTTCACATCTGTGGGATGGGGATTGTGATTTCGCTTAGCCGCTTTAGAGGCTAAGCGAGTAGGTACTATTGAGATGAAATCAATTTCCAATTGATAGGGCACCATAAAAGGACTAGGTTATTTTCTGAGGTTCCTGAAAAAGTCGAGAAAAATAAAATTCTCGACTTTTTTGTACATGATATAGTGTGTATTTCTTGTAAGCCATACTATATATTGTGCTTATGAAAAATTATGTAACGTTTTTCAGGAGTCTCTTATTTTCTAGCTCTTTTTCTATAAAAAATATACGATATTTTCGTATTTTTATTGTAAAACATCCGGCATTAAAATATTGGTCAGGGAAAGTTGTAAAATTCCTAAGAATTTTCTTTTAAAAAGAGAAACAGGTTCAGGGGTGTCATCAGTCAGCCACACAGAAATAATAGAAATAAATTCTTTGACAACCACTTGTGAAAGATAGAAGTTGGGAATAACTTCATTTTTTTCAATTTTATTTAGGTATTTTTCAACCATAGGGGAATATTTATTGACTAAAAAATCTAGCCAATCGGGGTCAATGTTTGTTCCGTATAGAATTTTGAGCCAATCTTTGTTGTCGTACAAATGAGGAAGCATGTTATCAGTCATAAAGCTAGTAAAGTCTGAACGATCGCTAGTAATGAAGTTTTCAAAAGCATTTCCAATATCTTTATCTACTAAAAAATGGATTTTTTCGATAATCTCATCAACACTGCTGAAGTGGTATTTATAAATTGTCGCCTTATTCATTCCTGCGCGGTCGGCAATAAGCTGCATCGTCATCTCTTTTCGTCTAGGATGCTCTTTAGCCGCAAGAAAAAAAGCATCAATAATTTTTCTTTGCGTATCGGTAATGATTATCATAGAAGTGAACCTTTCTAAAGTTTTGTAAAGTAATTATAGCATAAATAATGATATTGAACTGGCCAAATTTCAGTAATAATATAAAAAATTATAAGAAAAGTAAAAAAAAGATACAAAAAAAGCGACAGTATGTCGCTATAAAAATAATATGAAATTTACGTAAACATTGAAAGTTGGGAATAGAATACTTGGAAAACTACCTGAAAGGCAACTGTATGCCAACCGTTTAAATTTAATTTAAGCTTGAGAAAATGTTAAACTCACTGTATAGACAAAAACAGAATATTGACTAAACGGAAATCCAATTTAGATTTGAAACTGAACAGTAGGTTTCTAATTTGGAAAATTATTTTGAAACGGTCTATATTGCTTGTGCAGTTGCAAATGTATAAGTAAGAAAATAACTTGGAACTTCATTTTGACACCGCCACTATCATCGTGTGTTGTATCTCACTACATACAGTATACGCACAAAATTCTTTGAAAAATTATTAAAAGAGGAAAAATTTTTATGAAATTATCTCAATCAATTCTATTACTTGCGACTATTTCGTTATCATCTTTATCTATTATTGCTATTCCGACACAGGCTGAAACTTTAATTTATGGGAAAACCTATTTCAGAGATGCCTGGCAATCTCACGGGACAAATCCGTTAGCTTATGGGAAAAATGATGTTTACTTTGGCTTTAACGGCTATCAGATTGTATCTGCTTATGCCTATCAAACAACAGGAAATCTTTTAGGAGAAGTTACTGAACTAGGGATAAGAAAAATTAGTGGAAATAGTACTTCTCAAACCTTTCAAGGAGGGTTTAAAATAGGTTATTCAGTCAGCTTTAGCCACTTGTCATTAGGGCCAACTGTGGATTATTATGGTAGGATTACAATTGACGATAAAGGGGGAAATTCTTCGAGTTGGCTAAATTGATGATTAATGGCTTATCAAAAGCTTTTGGGAATGTAATTTTATTTGATAATGCATCTGTTGAGTTTGTCAAAAGCAAAGTATCGTTTATAATGGCTCCAAACGGGTTTGGAAAAACAACGTTAATAAAAATGATTGCGAATATTTTGAAAGTAGACGAGGGGGAAATTAAGAAAAGTTCCTCTCCGATGATTATTTATGATGACCTTTCACTTTATCCCAACTTGTCAGGAATTGAAAATATTCAATTATTTACAAATTTTAAATTCCCTAAAAAAGTGCTTATTCAAAAAGCAAAAAAATATCTTTCACCAGCGTTATTAAAAAAGAAAGTAAGGAAATATTCTTTAGGCGAAGGGAAAAAGTTATTATACGTGCTTTTTGAGATACTCAAACCAGAAATAGCGATAATGGATGAATTTTCGAATGGCTTAGACTATTCGGCGATGCGTTCTTTTAAAGAAAAAATAAATGCTCAAAAATTAAACCGTATCTTTATATTAACAGGACATCAATTTGATTTTTACCGAGATATTATTGATGAATTATATGTTATCCATGAAGGAAAAATAAAAAAAGTGGAAGATTGGCAGAAAGTTGGGATAGAAGATGTTTATCGACAGTTTTATGAGTGAATGGTTTTATTTATGGAAAAGCAAGATTTTCTTTATTTTGATTGCGTTAGTTGCTTTAGTTAGCCTATATTCAGGATATGCTGCGGTAAATAATCAACAAAATTCTGTAAGAGATTTGGTTGCTTTAAAGGCAGCTTATAACAATGACAAAGCATTTGAAAATGATATAAAAAAGGGAGAAAGCGGTAGTGTAGCAAGGCAAGCTATGCAGGACTATCAGAGTACAAATGCACAACTTAGTCCTCTTGGATTTTCTATTTACACGTTGAAAAGCTATGGCATAGGTTTATTGGTGCTTATTAGTGGAATTATGGGAATTTATTTTTCAAATTACGACTATAAATATAGAACATTTAAAAGGCGAATGGAAAATGAAAAGATAAGCAATATTCTATTAGGTAAAAATTTTTCTGCTGCATTGGTTGCGTTATTGGTTGTTTTATTTTCTATATTTACTAATTTAGCTGTTAGTTTGTTCTTAGTAAGATTTGCGCATCAATTTGAAAGTTATTCCGTAATTCAAAAAGGTTCGTTTTCTTTATCAGAATTTATGACGGTTTTGGGAATTGTTTTACTGTTAAACATGGTGTATGCTTGTATTTGGCTTAATATAGAGCTGGTATTAAGGCGAATGACGATCACAGTCATTATCTTTTTGATTTACCATTTATTTGTAAGTCTACCGTGGGAATTTGACTTTTCAAATGCGATTAGTTCTATTATGATTAAAACAGCGAAGAATGTTACTTATATGGGAACTCTTCAAGGGAATTCATCTTTAGAAGTAAGCTGGATAGTTGTTATTATTTATTTAACTATTTTCTGTATTTTAGGAACGGTTATATTCTCAAAATAGCCTTTCTGAAGAAACGGTTGGATAACCCTGGCCATGTAGTATTGTGCTGCTTCGAGGGTCAGGTATTG
>JAJXWC010000068.1 GCA_021781855.1 Bacillota bacterium
TGATACACCACGGGTATCCATTCGCTCTAAGGTGCTGAAGCACCAAGGCGAAATGGTTCGCTACGGTGCTAAAGCACCTAGTCGTAATCGCAAGTGGCTAAAATCACGAGTCGAAATGGGCAGGAAAGTCGAGCAAAATTCGAAACTGGAGCTGTTTATCTTGTGGGTTCTTGGGAGATATAGAAATTGCGAAGAATAGCAGCACTGCTGAGATGAAATGGAAAATAAAAATGAAAAATAATTTTAAACTATTGGCAACGGCAGCCGCAGGGCTTGAAAGTCTTGTTGCACGTGAGCTGCGTAATTTAGAAATTGAAAATGTAACGATTGATGACCGCTCGCGAGTCTTTTTTGAAGGTGATTTGCGGACGATTGCTAGGGCGAATTTGTGGCTACGCACGGCTGACCGAGTAAAAATCGTGCTAGGCGAATTTAAGGCACGGACTTTTGAAGAATTATTTGATCATGTTTATGCGTTGGACTGGGAGGAATTGATTCCTTTTGGCTGTCAATTTCCGGTGAGTAAGGCAAAATCTGTAAAATCAGCTTTGCATAATGAACCATCGGTGCAGTCAATTACGAAAAAAGCGATTGTAAAGAAATTACAAGCGGCTTATCATCGACCAGAAGGAATGCCGATTCCTGAGAATGGCAGTGTTTTTTCCATTGAAATTGCACTTCATAAAGATGTGGCAACAGTAACGATTGATACAACGGGTGAATCTTTGTTCAAACGTGGTTATCGCACAGAAAAAGGTGAAGCACCGCTCAAGGAAAATATGGCAGCGGCGATTATCATGCTGACAAATTGGCTGGCAAATCCACACCGTGCTTTTGTTGACCCGACTTGTGGTTCGGGAACATTGCCGATTGAAGCTGCGATGCTGGCGCTCAATATGGCACCTGGAATGAAGCGAAAATTTGCTTTTCAGGCTTGGCCGTGGTTTGATGAGAAAATTCTTGAGGATGAGCGGGAAAATGCCAAAAAGCAAGTCCGCACAGACTTACAGCTTGATATTCAAGGCTTTGATATTGATGGTAAAATGGTGGAAATTGCGGAGCGCAATACACTTGCGGCAGGTCTGGCAGGTGTGATAAAATATAAGCAAATGCGATTGCAAGATTTTCGCACGAGTGCACTTGATGGTGTGCTTGTGTCCAACCCGCCTTATGGAGTGCGACTGGAAGATGAAGCGACAGTCAATGTACTTTATCGGGAAATGGGGGTTGCTTTTTTACCACTTGAAACATGGAGCAAATATATTTTGACGAGTGATTTGAATTTTGAAGCGCATTATGGAGCGAAAGCGACAAAAAAACGCAAACTTTATAACGGTACGCTACGTACGGATTTGTATATGTATTTTGGAAAAAGAGTGAAGTAGCGGAGCGGATTTCATAATTCAGGAGAAAAAATGACAGACAAAAAAGATGAAAAAGAAAAGCAAATTGGCGAGAAAACGCTGAAATTGAATGATTTGAAAGACTTTACGGTTGGGGAAATTGTCGAAAAATCGAATCGGGTTTCTAAAGAGAATTTTGAAAATGAAACGGTGTTGGATAAATATATTCGGCAACACCGTGGCGAAATTGAAACTGCGAAAAGTAAAAATTTAGACAGTTTTATTCATTCTGAACGTGCTAAATTAGTACCTGATGAAGCAGTAAATCCGCAAGTAGAGAGTTCGCTTGTCGCAGCCGTTGAAAATTATTCCGCACCTGAAAAACAAGCTTCTGACGAAGCTGTCAAATCTGAAACTTCTGAAGCAGATTTGTCAGAAAAAGAAAATGAAGCAAACGTACAGCAAGATAAGGCAGAAGATGCAGCACAAACAGAGCGTGATGTGCCTGAAAAAACAGAGTTTGACCAGATTGATTTGGCTGATGAATCAGTAAAAACAGAAGAAAAAGTGGCGGAAGTTCAACCTCAAGGTGAAGAACAGCCAACAAAAGAAAATTCGTCTGAGCATACCGCAGAATCAGAATTTGACCAGGTAAATCTTGCTGATGAACCCGTTAATGATGAACCAGTCAAAACAGAAAATGAATCATCAGAATTTGCTGAAATCAGTAATGTTCCACCAATTGTTCAAGAGGAAAATCAGCCAGTTGACGAGAAAAAAGATGACGAAAATGAAGAAGCTATTTCGCCGCGTAAAAGCCGAAAAGTGCCAATTATTATAGGCGTTTGTGCACTTGCATTGATTGCTGCTGGGGCGACCTATTGGGCAAGTCAAAATAATCAAAAACCAAAAACGATTACAACAACTCAGTCAAGTAGCGATACAAAAAGTTCAGCCGCTGCGGATAAATTTAAAGCTGATTATGCTAAATTTTTTGTTGACAAAGCTCAAACACAGTTGAAGAATTCAGAATTTGCACAACTCTCAACACTTGTCAAAGATTATAATGCAATTACGGATAAGACGGCATTGAGTACTGCAAAAAGCGACTATAATAATCTGAAAACGCAAATTGATGCGATTAACACGGTCAATGGACTTTTCACAAGCGCTGTGATTACAGACGGAAAATTAAATCAAGCTGCTAAAATTAAAGCAAATTTAAATAGTGTACCAACTGCACCAAAAACAAAGAATGACACGCTAAATCAACTGCTTACTCAAGCTATTGACCTTGCTCAAACCCAAAAGGCAGCAGCAGAGAAGACGGCAACTTCATCAAGTATGGTGAATAGTTCTTCTTCAAAAAATACAGCAGGAACAAGCACGCAAACGACAAGTTCCAAAGATACAACAAGCACAACAAGTTCAGCTACGACAACAACAGGCAATACAAGCACAACAACGAACTCAACGCCAACCTATACCAATATTGGTCTGAGTTCGGCAGGTGTTGCGCTTGATAATTCAGATGCGCGTGTTCAGCCACAGTCAGCGTTGAATACGAGCGACCCTGCATTCACATGGGCACCAGGGATTAAAGCTCTTGTGCTTGACAAATGTCGTGCGCGCGGTTATATTACGGGAGATAATTTTATTCTAGTACCCGTTGCTATTCATACCACGAATGGTGCTGTCGGACGTGCAGGCGTTCGTAGCGGTTATTACAATCTCTATCGACCAGACGGCAGTTATCTTTTGACGATTAATGACCAGACAGGTTATTTCTTTGGAAATGCGAGTCAGCATCCACTTGATTTTTAACTTAGCAAGTGTGTGCTAATTCAGACGGCGAGACAGAGCTAATGGATAACAGAGCGATAATCTGAAGTTGTAAATGTCAACTTGTATCCTGACATCTGTAGAACCTCCATAGATGAAGTAATCATTTCAGCAAAATACGATTTGACAGTTTTGTCAAATCGTATTTTGCTGTTGACAAGAGTGGATAAGTCTGACAAGAACAAACCAAAAACCTTGCTATTTGCAAGGTTGATTTTTGATGGTAGGAAACAATTTGACCGTTTTGATATTAGATTACCAGACTGTTTTTGATGGGCTGTACTATTCATCTGCTCTATTGGCAGTCCTGATTTCTTTCGCTAGCTGACCAAAATCGGAATCGGTTATCTTCGCATTACTGAGATAAAAACAGTGTTTGCTAAGTTAAAAAATCATCAAATCTTTATTCGTATGTGTAAAACTCTCACAGCCGCTATCGGTCACGTAAAGACAATCTTCAATTCGCACACCGACTTTGCCAGGAATATAGATACCAGGTTCATCTGAGAAGCACATTCCTTTTTCAATAATGATATCTTCAGCACCGCCGATTGACGGAAATTCGTGAACGTCCATACCGATGCCGTGTCCGAGCCGATGATTGAAGTATTCACCGTAGCCTGCTTTGGTAATCACATCACGGGCGACTTTATCAACTTCAATGGCCGAAACACCAGGCTTGATGAAATCCATAGCAGCAAGCTGAGCTTCGAGTACAATCTTATGAATTTCAGCATCAAAGGCAGCAGGTTCACCAATCGCAATCGTTCGTGTCGCATCAGAAGCATAGCCGTGGCTCATGACGCCGAGGTCAAACAGTAGCAATTTGTTTTCCTGAACTTTGACTTCTTCAGGAACACCGTGCGGATTGGCTGCTCTGCTTCCAGTAAGGACAATCGTTTCAAAGGACATTTGCGGCACGCCCATGCGTTTCATTTCGTACTCGATTTTGGCAACGATGTCAGATTCGGTTACACCACCGCGTTCGGCTGCTGTGGCAAAACCGATTTCAAAACATTTATCTGCAAAATCGCCCGCAATTTTCATTTTTTCGATTTCATCAACTGATTTGATAAGGCGCATGCGCTCAATGAGTGGTGTAAGATTGACAAACTCAATATCTGAAAACTGTGATTTCAATCCTTCTGTTTTGGCAAGTGGAATATCAGAAAATTCAACAGCGATAGAATGGACGGGAATTTTCAAATGAGCCTTGATGACTGCCCACGGATTTTGTGCGTCCTCATAGCCGAAAATGTCAAACCCTGTTGTTTTTTCTTTCGCCTTTTCAACTTCAAGTGCCGGTGTGAAAAGCATCGGAATGCGGTCACGGAAAATCATAAGTCCAGCAATTCGTTCATGCGGGTCAATCGCAAGCCCTGTCAAATAATTCAACGTTGTCGGATTGGTGATAAAAGTCATATCAACGTTCTTCTCACTCAGAAACTGTACGATTTGGTCAATTTTGCTCATAAAAATATCTCCTCTTGCAGATTTGACGAAAATTACTAATGCGGTTAATGATTTTTTGAATTTGACTAATTCGTCAAATCTTATTTTAGCCTTAAAAATCGTCAAAAAACCTTATCATTCAATTTTACGATAATTTTCTTTAAAAATCACGTATTTTATGATTGAAAATGCTTTCACTTCATGATATAATAATTTGTGAAAAATGTTTTCAGAAAACGGAAACAAAGTAAGGAATGAGGTCAATTTAAAATGGTAGAATCTACAACAACAATCTACGATGTGGCTCGCGTTGCTGGCGTGTCGATGGCGACAGTCAGCCGCGTTGTGAATGGAAATGCAAATGTAAAAGAAAAAACACGTCAAAAGGTCTTGAATGCGATTGCTGAATTGGATTATCGTCCAAATGCGATTGCTCGTGGTCTTGCAAGCAAGCGGACAACAACGGTTGGTATGGTTTTGCCGACAATTACTTCTGCCTACTTTTCTGCGATTGCGCGTGGTGTTGATGACGTAGCTTCAATGTATAATTATAATATCGTACTTGCCAATAGCGACAATGATGAAGAAAAAGAAGGTAAAGTAATCGAAAGTTTTCTTTCAAAACAAGTTGATGGCATTGTCTTTATGGGCAGCTCTTTGCAAGAGTCTGTTCGTAATCAACTGAAAAGTGCACGGACGCCAGTCGTACTTGTTGGTGCTATTGACGGCGACAAGGAATTGCCTTCAGTAAATATTGACTATCATTTGGCAGCTTACCAAGCAACTGAAAAACTAGTAAAAACAAATAAAAAAGTGGCTTATATTTTGGGTTCGTTAGGCGATGCTGAAAATATCGAGCGTATGGTAGGTTATCAAGAGGCATTAGAAGAGGCTGGCTTTGCATTTGATGAAGATTTAGTATTTGAAGGCAATTACAGTTTTGAAAATGGAAAAACGCTGACTGAGAAATTGCTTGAAAAAGGTGTAACGGCGGCTGTTGTTTCAACTGATGCTGTTGCTGTGGGACTTTTAAACGGTTTGCTCGAAAAAGGAGTGAAAGTTCCCGACGAGTTTGAAATTATTGCGGGAAGCAATTCTCCGTTTACCGAATACACTTATCCAGCTTTAACATCAGTTAATCAGCCGTTGTATGACCTTGGTGCTGTTGCAATGCGGCTCCTGACAAAATTGATGCTCAAAGAAGATGTTGAAGAAACACAACTGATTCTTGAGCACGAGATTTTCGAGCGTCATTCAACAAAATAAGCACTTGAAATGAAGCAAGGACTAAGTGAAAAAGCTAAGCAACTGCCACTAGGACAGTCAAGCGAATTCACAAATTGTCATCGTATCGCAAAACATACACTGCTGAAATAAAGACTGCTTCCACGAGAAGCAGTCTTTGTCTTTAACAAATATTTCCACCAAAGTTCGTAACATTTCCTAGCAAAAAATAGAAAATCAAGTTATAATGAAGCAGAGACTTATTTGAGAGAGGTTTCATCTTTTTTCAAATTTACAAGCTAAGCTCGTATCTGCCCATCTACAGAAAACGAGGTGCTAGTTGCAAAAAAGCGATAAGAGGAAATCCCCGAAAGGCTAGTACTTCGGCATTATGACGAGAATGAATAGATACCTGTGATGCAAGTATTGTAGCAAAGGTTTTGCAGCAACTAAATGAAGCAGAGACTTATTTAGGGGAGCTTCAATTTCCACTAAATTTAGGGCACAACCTCTAGGTGAAAAAACTAAGCGACCTGCAAGCTAAAGCCGCAACAGCCTGCTTAACATCTTTGATAGGAGGCCCCCTACGGTATCCATTCGCTCTATCTCCACTTTGCTATGAAAGATATAAACTTCGTTTACTCTATCCGCAACCTTAGCAGCACAGTGTGCTGTTAAGGTTGTAGATAGAGAGCGAAGCTCTTATCTTTCGAAGCACGCACTGCTGAGACAAACAATAGGTGCGAAAAGCAAAGTGAGAGGTGAACCTGATATCGTAGAGTTAGGATGTCTCTAATGTCTATGACGAAAAAGAAATTCCCACAGATGAAGTAATTACCTCAAGAAAAGAGTATTTATGAAAAATTATGATTTGATAATTATTGGTGCGGGGCCTGTAGGGCTTTATGCTGCTTTTTATGCGGGAATGCGCGGGCTTTCCGTAGCCTTGATTGAGGCTTTTGACGAAGTTGGTGGTCAACCGCAAAATCTTTATCCAGAGAAAACAATTTATGATATTGCAGGACTGCCTGCAATTTCTGGTGCAGATTTGGCGAAAAACTTGCTGACACAGCTCAATCGAATTGAATATGAAAGTTTTACGGGCGAGCGTGTAGAGAACATTTTAAAAACGGTGGAAGGATTTGAAATTAAATCTGACAAAGCCATCAGAAGTGCAAAATCAGTGCTTTTGACGACAGGAGCGGGTCTGATTACACCACGAAAAATTGGTGTTGAACGTGAAGATGAATTTTATGAATCGGGTAAATTATCTTATTTCATCAAATCGCTCGAAGATTTTCGCAACCAAAAAGTTGCTGTGCTGGGGGGAGGCGATTCCGCTTTGGACTGGGCTTTGATGCTGGAAGACGTTGCTAGTGAGGTGCATCTTATTCATCGGAGAACAGCTTTTCGCGCACACGAGATTACAGTCGAATTGGTAACAAATTCAAGTGTGGAAATTCACGTGCCCTATGTTGTTTCGGGTTTGACGGATAGAGGAATTGAGCTTAATTTGGTCAAATCTGACGAAAAATTGGCGCTTGATGTTGACAAAATTCTTGTGAATTACGGTTTTTTGACCAGCCAGCTTGATGTTATTGAAAATCTCGAAGTTAATCGAGTTGGCAGAATTCTCGTTGACCGTGAGATGCGAACCAATATTGAAGGGATTTATGCTGCTGGCGATGGCGCAGATTATCAGGGTAAAGTACCACTCCTTGCTGTTGGATTTGGCGAAGCAGTGACCGCAGTAAACACAATAACGAAAGATATTGTATTTGAACACAGTTTGCGAAAAGGGCATTCGTCCACACTATTTAGCTAAAATTTTCTTGAAATATCAACGTATCTCAATTTAGGGGTACGTTTTTTTGTCGAAATACGATATAATAGAGAAAAACCTTTGGTAACTCTCAATTTTGAGAGAAAATTTATCAAATTATCTTAACAGCGCGTGCTATCTATGAATTTCGCATTCGCACTACTCTGTCCGTTTTGTCTAACTGCTAAAGTAGTTGAAGAAGGTAAAGTCGGAAGTTTAAATCGCAAGGCGAAATGGCAAATTTCGAATTTCACTTAACTATTGCTAGTTTCTTGACCTAGCGCTTGTATCCTAGACTCAGCAGAAGTTTCAGCATCCGCTGAATAAGTCTCTGCTTCATCGAAATCGTATTATCAAAAGGAAAATTATGTTAATCAATCTTATTATTCTCGCCATTCTGGCATGGGCATTCATGTTGGGCTATCATCGCGGACTGATGCTGCAAGCTATTTATAGTTTAGGGATTATTGTTTCAGCGCTAATTGCGTTACAAAATTATAAACCACTTGCTAATACTATTAGCCAGTGGATTCCATTTTCGAGTGCGACAGCAAGTTCTCATCTCTTATTTTTCAGTGACAATCTGCTTTTCCATCTGGATGAAGCCTTTTACGCTGGAGTGGCTTTTCTGATTATTTTTGTCATTGTTTACGTTATTATAAGACTCATTGGGCTTTTCTTGAAGTTTACCCAAGAACCTTTTGGCAAATATGGAAAAATTGCAGCAGGTGTTCTTGCACTGTTTGCCACTTATTTTGGCTTGCAGATGTTTTTTGTGATTGTCAGTCTTGTACCGATGACAACAATCCAAGAACATCTTAATGCCAGTTTTCTCGTGCGTTTAATGGTGCTTCACACGCCAATTTCTTCGCACCTTTTGCAAAATATTTTCATTGAAAGTATCACAAAAATAAATCCAATTAATTAATCATGAACAAAAAAATTCTCCAAATTCTCGAATTTGACAAAATAAAAGACCAATTTGCCGCGTTTCTGACCACCGCTCAAGGCAAAAAAGAACTGACAGAACTTGAGCCTCTGGCAGACCATGACAAAATTCAACTGCTTTTTGATGAATTGGCAGATTTCTGCTTACTTACTCAAGAAAATGGATTGATAAATCTGGCAAAAACTACTGATTTAACCGAACAGCTTCGACGACTCGAACTCGATGCCACCTTATCAGGCCATGAATTCGTTGAAATCAGAAAAGTGATTCAGCTTTCGATAAACATTTTTCGCTATTTTGATGAAGCTGAAAATGTAGAAGTACCCAATCTTCAGCTCACTTTGGATAAATTTGCAGACCTGTCAAATCTGACCAAGACACTTGAAATTTTTGATAATGCAGGCAGCCTTTATGATAATGCATCTAGTGAATTGATGCACATCCGTGGCAATGTAAAACGCTATCAATCTGATATCAAGAAAATCATGCAAGAATTGCTAAATAAAAATGTCAGCAATTTGACTGAAAATATTATTACTGTTCGCAATGAACGACAAGTTTTGCCAGTCAGGGCAGACAGTAAAAATAAAATTCCAGGTGTCGTGCATGACATGTCGGCCAGCGGTCAAACGCTTTATATCGAGCCGAATGCTGTTGTAGCTCTAAATAATAATCTGGCTCAAGCGCGCATTGAAGAAAAAAATGAAATCACGCGGATTTTCCGTGAGCTTTCTGCTACGCTCAAGCCTTATACTTTTGATATTCGGCAAAATGCTTGGCTTGCTGGACATATTGACCTCATCAGAGCGAAATATCTTTTTTTAACACAAAACAAAGCCAGTATTCCTGAATTGACGGCTAATAAGGATATTGTTTTGTTCGCTGCACGACATCCACTGATTGAGCCGAAAATTGTAGTGGCAAACACCGTAAAATTTGAAACGGATATCAATACGATTGTGATTACAGGACCAAATACAGGTGGGAAAACAATTACGCTAAAAACAGTTGGAATTTTGACTGCGATGGCACAATCTGGCTTACCGATTCTAGCCAGTGATGGCAGTCGTATCCATATTTTCAATGAAATTTTCGCTGATATTGGGGATGAGCAGTCAATTGAGCAGAGTTTATCGACATTTTCAAGTCATATGACGAATATTGTGCGTATTTTGGAAAAGGCAGATGATACAAGCCTTGTGCTTTTTGATGAGCTAGGTGCCGGTACAGACCCGAAAGAAGGTGCTGCGCTTGCGATTGCTATTCTTGAATATCTTCGCGAAAACGCAGTAAAAACAATGGCAAGTACGCACTATCCAGAATTGAAAGCTTATGGTGTTGAGACGCCAAATGTCATGAATGCCAGCATGGAGTTCAACATTGATAAAATGCAGCCCACCTATCATCTGCAACTTGGTATCCCTGGACGCTCAAATGCGCTTGAAATCTCTCGTCGTTTGGGACTTCCAGAAACCATTATTAAAGGGGCAAGCGAGCAAATCACAGACAGCGAGCAGGATGTTAATCATATGATTGCTACCCTCGAAGCTAAAACTCACGAAGTCATTGAACGTGCAGCGAATATTCGCAAATTGGAACAAGAAAATCAAAAACTGCACAAAGATTTGACTCAAATTTACGACCAAATCAATCGTGAGCACGACTACGAACTTGAAAAAGCTAAAAAAGAAGCTCAGGAGCTTGTGAAAAAGGCAAGTGAAGAAGCTCAAGAAATTCTCAAAAATCTCAATGAAAAAGCTGCGCTCAAACCTCATGAAATTATCGCTGCCCGTCGTGAACTTGAAGCACTTGCGCCAACAATAGATTTTAGTCAAAACAAGGTGCTCAAAAAGGCAAAAGCTGCTAGAGGGCTAAAACAAGGCGCAGAAGTCAATGTAATCAATTATGGACAGCGCGGTACGCTTATTCGCCTTGAAAAAGACGGCCGCTGGCAAGTTCAAATGGGAAATATCAGCACCAAGCTTGATGAAAGCGAATTTGAGCTTATTGAAACAGAAAGCACAAAGGTCAAGACTAAAAATATCAGTAAACAAGTCACTAACAAAGTCAAAGCTCAGCTTGATTTACGTGGGATGCGTTACGAAGAAGCTGAACTTGAGCTGGACAGTTATATCGACCAAGCTTTACTTGCAAACCTTATTACAATTAGGATTGT
>JAJXWC010000069.1 GCA_021781855.1 Bacillota bacterium
TTGGAGAAGTGAGACGACCCTGTCCGAGAAGCCTAGGCGCTGAAGCGCCAACGCCCTTCGGCAGCTTTACGTTCATTTACTCGGGGCTCGAAGCGCTGCTTCGAGGTTGCGGATAAGGAAAACGTAGTTTTCCTCGCCGTCGCCGAGCGTCAAAGCGTAGTTAGGCAAAAAAGCAGGGTTTTGAAACACGTTAAACGAAAAATTAACAAAATCTAACATTTTTTAGACAAATCAGGTACATTTGTACTTGATTTTTCATTTTGAAGCTCAGAACTATATATAGTGCTATTTTTAGATATTCACATACTTTTTTACAATATCTTGTGTTTTTGAGTAGTTTTTGCTATAATAATAATCAAGTTCAATTTAGAAGTGAGACGAAGAAAATGATGAAACTATGGAGTGTCAACATTGACGCAGAAAACCAAAACATGAACGTTGTTAAACGTGACGGTCGCGAAGTAAAATTTGACAGCACAAAAATTTACGATGCGTTGCACAAAGCGAGTGATGAACTCGGTACTTTGACGCCAGAAATTCAAGACCGCCTTGAAGCCGTTACAGACCGCGTTGTTTCTGAGATTTTCAATCGTTTTCACGAAAATGTTAAGATTTACGAAATCCAAAATATTGTCGAGCATGAATTGCTTGAAGCAGGCGAAATGGAGCTTGCCGAAGAGTATGTTCGTTATCGGACAAAACGTGATTTTGACCGCAAAAAAGCGACAGATATCAATTTCACGATTGAAAAGCTCATTAAAAAAGACCAGACGGTGGTCAATGAGAATGCCAACAAAGACAGTGATGTCTTTAACACGCAACGTGATTTGACAGCGGGCGCTGTGGCAAAAGCGATTGGGCTGAAAATGCTGCCGCCTCATGTCGCCAATGCGCACCAAAAGGGCGAAATCCATTATCACGATTTGGATTACAGCCCCTATACGACCATGTCAAACTGCTGTCTGATTGACTTTAAGAATATGTTTGAAAACGGATTTAAGCTCGGCAATGCACAGGTGGACAGCCCTCGCTCTATCCAAACGGCGACCGCTCAGGCTAGCCAAATCATTGCCAATGTCGCAAGCTCTCAATACGGCGGCTGCTCTTTTGACCGTGCGGACGAAGTTCTTGCACCCTATGCCAAGCTTAATTATGCAAAGCACCTGAAAGATGCTGAAAAATGGATTGAAAATCCTGAAAAACGAGAAGACTATGCCCGCGAAAAGACAGCAAAAGACATTTATGATGCCATGCAATCACTTGAATATGAAATTAATACGCTTTTCACGAGTAACGGTCAAACACCATTCGTAACCGTTGGTTTCGGACTTGGTACGGACTGGTATGCGCGTGAAATCCAAAAAGCCATTCTCAAGGTTCGGATTGGCGGACTCGGCTCTGAGCACCGCACAGCGATTTTCCCTAAGCTCATCTTCACGCTCAAAAAAGGCCTGAATCTTGAAGTCGGTACACCCAACTACGATATCAAGCAGCTTGCACTCGAATGTTCAACGAAACGGATGTACCCTGATATTTTGAGCTTCGACAAGATTGTTGAACTGACGGGCTCATTCAAAGCCAGCATGGGCTGTCGTTCATTTCTTCAAGGCTGGAAAGATGCACAAGGTAATGAGGTAACAGCAGGACGTAATAATCTCGGCGTGGTTACCGTCAATCTGCCGCGGATTGCACTTGAAGCTGCTGGCGATAAAGCAAAATTCTGGGAAATTTTCAATGAACGGATTGAAATTGCACATGATGCCCTTGCTTTCCGTGTGGAGCGTGCCAAAGAAGCACAGCCTAAAAATGCGCCAATTCTTTTCATGAACGGTGCGCTGGGCAGACTCGATGCAGATGGGGTGGTTGATGACCTCTACAAGAACGAACGGGCGACAGTCAGTCTCGGCTACATCGGACTTTACGAAGTTGCCACAACTTTCTACGGACCAACATGGGAAACAAATCCTGAAGCCAAGGCTTTCACGATTGAGATTGTCAAACGCATGCACGAAGACTGCGAAGCGTGGTCTAAAGCGTCTGGCTATCACTACTCCGTGTACTCAACGCCAAGTGAAAGCCTGACCGACCGTTTCTGCCGCATGGACAAAGAAAAATTTGGCAGCGTGCCAGATATCACGGACAAGGACTACTACACCAATTCTTTCCACTACGACATTCGCAAAAATCCGACCCCATTTGAAAAACTGGAATTTGAAAAAGACTACCCTGTCTATGCCAACGGCGGCTTTATCCACTACTGCGAATACCCGATGATTCAGCAAAATCCCAAAGCCTTAGAGGCGGTCTGGGACTTTGCCTATGACCGTATCGGCTATCTCGGTACCAATGCGCCCATCGACCACTGCTACGCCTGCGGATTTGAGGGCGACTTTACCCCAACCGAACGCGGCTTCAAATGCCCGCAATGTGGCAACGCCGACCCCAAAACCTGTGATGTCGTCAAACGCACCTGCGGCTATCTGGGCAATCCTCAAGCCCGTCCAATGGTACATGGGCGCCATAAAGAAATTTCTGCGCGCGTGAAACACATGAATGGGTCGGTTGGAGTATTGTCAGATGGTGAAATGATTGATTCTGAGATGGTTGATGAAGCGAAATCCAAGTATTTTGTGGAGAAGTGATGAGTAACATGAATGATTTTAATTAATGATTTTGAGTCTAGTGCTGTATTTTATTTGTTTTAGAACATGATACAAATAAAGGAGAAAAAATGTCTATAAAAGCCTTGGTATTAACCAATACATGGATGACTCCCATCTTTACAGAGGAGCTTAAAAACCTATTTGAAAGCAGCAAAGACTATGAAGTCAAGTTTAAAGCTGAGTCAGAGTTAACCGCATCGGACTTTGAATTTACAGAAGTGCTGATTGCGATACCGTCACCAGAGCTTTTGCCGAAATTCAAAAAGCTGAAATGGCTGCAGCTTTTTTCTGCGGGAACGAATGGCTATACGGAAGGGGCAGCTTTTCCTGAAGATGTGCTATTGACGAATGCTTCAGGTACTTATGGTTTGACGATTTCAGAGCATTTGCTGACGATGGCATTGGTGCTGATGCGACGTTTTGATGTTTATGAAAAACAGCAAGAGCAGGAAATTTGGCAAAATGCTGGGGATTTGCAATCTATTTATGGTTCAACGGTTGTGGTGCATGGTTTTGGTGATATTGGCGGACATTTTGCTCAAAAAATGCAAGCGCTCGGTGCGCATGTGATTGCGGTAAAACGGACAGTTTATGGCGATGAAAAATTTGCGGACGAAGTCTATCCAGAAAGCGAATTGGATAACGTTTTACCTAAAGCAGACTTGATTGCAACGAGTGTGCCGGGGACAAAAGAAACCTACAAACTTTTTGACGCTTCAAAATTTGCTCTGATGAAGCCGAATGCTATTTTTCTCAACGTAGGGCGCGGAACAAATGTTGATTTGGATGATTTGTGTGAGGTCTTGGCGGCTGGAAAATTAGGCGGAGCAGGGCTTGATGTAACAGACCCAGAGCCATTGCCAAAAGGTCATCCAGCATGGCATACACCTCATTTATTGATAACACCTCATGCTTCAGGTGGCTATACTTTGCCAGAGAGCAGAAGGAGATTTTCAAATATTCTGCAGGAAAATCTGCAAAATTATTTGGAAGGAAAACCCTTGCGCAATCTGGTTGACATGCAGACAGGATACAAGAAAAGATGAACAACCCGACCCCAAAACAATGGCAATCCGCCGACCTGTCGCAGAATTTCATTGCTGACTACAAACCGTTCAACTTCGTTGATGGCGAGGGCGTGCGGTGCTCGCTCTATGTGAGCGGCTGTATGTTCCACTGCGAGGGCTGCTACAATCAGGCGACTTGGAATTTTCGTTACGGAACGCCTTACAGCGAGGAGTTGGAGACGCACATCATGGCAGACTTGGCACAGCCTTATGTGCAGGGGCTAACGCTTCTTGGCGGCGAGCCTTTTTTGAACACGGGGGTGCTCTTGCCTTTGCTCAAGCGAATTCACAAGGAAATGCCTGAGAAAGATATCTGGTCGTGGACAGGCTACACTTGGGAAGAACTTCAAGTCGAGACGGAGGATAAGCTGGAAATGCTTAGCTTGATTGACATTTTGGTTGACGGGCGTTTTGAGTTGGCGAGGAAAAACCTGAATTTGCAGTTCCGTGGCTCGTCCAATCAGCGCATTATTGATGTGAAGCGCTCGCTGACGGCTGGCAAAGTTGTCATTTGGGAAAAATTAAATGACGGTGAGCAGTCTTTTGAGCAGATTCATAAAGAAAAATTAATTTGAAGTTATCAGGTAAAGTGATGATATTATCCAAATTCAAACTTTAGACTGAGAAAAGTGGCTTATTTTCTGTTATAATCAATCTTGTTATGAATTTTTCGTATAAAAATTGCTCGAGAGGTTTTTATGTATTGGATTGAATTGATTTTGGAGCTGACTTTGCTGCTTGTTTTTATTTATGAAACACGACTGGCATTTATCAGACCGCTGTCAGCGGAGCTGCTAAAAAAGCAGAATAAACTCAAAATTATTGCGGCACCAGCAGGAAGTCTGCTTTTACTGACCTTTATTGTGTCTGCATTTAGTGATTTGCATGCTTTGATTGGTGTAGCACTGCTGCTTGTTGTGATTGTGCTGAGCTCGACTTTGGTGGCTCGAGGCTTTCGCAGTAATCGGGCAAATTCTTTTGCGCTTTGGCTACGGAATGGCTTGATGCTGCTGATTGCAGTTTACGATTTGGTTATCACACCGCTGATATCACATTAATAGTCGCAAAATACGAAAGAATTTGTTATAATATAAAACGGTCTGGAGAGATGTCCGAGTGGTCGAAGGAGCACGCCTGGAAAGTGTGTAAACGCCAAAAGCGTTTCGGGGGTTCGAATCCCCTTCTCTCCTTAAAAATTAACAAAAAGTCTAAGTAAAATTACTTAGACTTTTATTCAATCTTTTTTTCATCAACGAATTGTTTTCAGAGCACCACTCCAAGCGGTCAATTGTTGAATAAGTTCTTTCAACTCTGACTCATGAAATTGTGCCGGAGTGAAATTCGACATTTTTTCAAAATCGGTTATCAATGAAAAATTCACATTACGTTGAGTTGAAGCTAAGCCAAGTTCAGCTACAATCATTCTCAGATTTTCGATTGAACGTGCTGCTCCTAAGCCGCCATAACCAATGAAAGCTACAGCTTTATCTTTAAATTCTGGTTTTAAAAAGTCTAACGCATTTTTAAAAGCACCTGCAACTCCGTGATTATATTCCGCTGTGATAAAGATATAGCCATCAAATGACGCAATCTTTTCTGACCACTTTGTAATTGCTGTAGCTTGCTCACTTGTTGGAGCAACACCTAGAAATGGAAGATTATAATCCGCCAAGTCAACTAATTCGTAAGAAACTTCATTTTCATTACTGAATGCTTTTGATTTTTCAAGTGTCCAATGTGACACGGCCAGACCGTTTCTTCCTTCACGGACGCTACCTAAAATGATTCCAATTTTTAACATTTTTTCCACCTCATCTTTTTTTATTACTTTTTCAGTATAACACCCTTCTCTCATTTATTAAAATGTTTTGTTTACAAATGTTTTCTTTAGAGAAAAACATGAGGAATTAGACTAATGAGTGTCTCATTGATAGTCTATATGCTCGGTGATGGGATAAAAGGTTGTTAAAAATTAAATGAACAAAAACGCCGTTTCAATCATAATTTTGAACTTAAAACCTTGCTGACAAAGCTGTCAACAACTTTTCAAATTGAGGTTTTTTTAATAATTTCCCGCATTTTCCACGCTTCAATATAATCCGTTTTTATTTTTAAAGCAATCAAACTTACTATGAAAATAATTTATAATGTGTTAGAATGGCTATATTGAGCTAAAGGAGAGGCACATTTTTTCCCTTCTCTTCTTGATTAGCAGCACTTTCTAGGTTAAAAAGTTAAGCGACATTAAAAGTTAGTTCTGTTAAAGCGATTCTGTCAAATTTGACAGAATTTTTTAGTCATAGGAAAAGGAAATTATGAAGACGGTTTTAGTAATTTGTGAAGTCAAATTTTGGCGAGATTTGCGGGATGGGCTGGCGGAAGCTGGTGTAGGATTTTTGGGCTTTGATAAGAAAACACCCAATCGCAGCGAAATCGAAAAGCTGGTAGCACAGGCGGATTTTGTGGTTATCAAAAATCTGAATGTAGCGCATCATTCGGTCAGATTTGCCAAGGAGGCGGCAAAACTGACGGATACACCGTTTTGGATTGGTTCAAATTTTGGTGTGGAAACAATTTTGATGAAGCTGTCAAATGTGTTTCCAAAGGAAAATTTTACGGTTAATTCTCCATCTGTGAAAATCAAAGTAAAGCGGCCTACTTCTGCACAAAAACGGGCGATTGAACCGCTTTTTCCAGAGGAAAAAGGTAAAGTGAAATTGTCTGCGAAAAAGAAAAATTTTCCATTGAAAACTGCGTTAAAAGAGGTCAAAATTGACGATGACGATGTGGATTTTGCAAAACTATTCAAGCCCTGATGAAAATGGGCTTTTTCTTTTTTATCTCAGAGGTACTGTCTCTGCAACCTTAACAGCACACTATGAAAGATGTGCTATATAAAAAATCTCAATGTATGCGTTTTTATCAAGATTACAGGGCGCAGAAGTCTGTAAATTTTGCTATAATTGGTTTTATGGATAAAATGCTCGAAGTAGAAAATTTACATTTTAAATATGAAAAAGAAAGCGAAACCGAGCAGTTGAACGGCGTAACTTTTGCGATTGAGCGTGGCGAATGGGTGTCGATTATCGGACAAAATGGTTCTGGAAAATCGACAACTGCTCGGCTCATTGATGGCTTGCTCGAAGAATTTGACGGAAGAGTCAAAATTGACGGTGCGCTTTTGACAAAGGAAAACGTTTGGTTCTTGAGACGTAAAATCGGTATGGTTTTCCAAAACCCAGATAACCAATTTGTTGGTGCAACAGTCGAGGATGATGTTGCTTTTGGTATGGAAAATCAAGGCATTCCGCGTGATGAGATGCTACGCCGAGTGGACGAAGCGCTCCTTGCCGTTAATATGCTGGAATTTAAGAAAAAAGAACCTGCAAGACTTTCGGGCGGTCAAAAACAACGGGTGGCGATTGCGGGAATTATTGCATTGCGCCCGGAAATTATTATTCTTGATGAGAGTACATCAATGCTTGACCCGACAGGGCGAGCAGATATTACACGAGTCATTCGGGAAATTAAGACGAAATTCGATTTGACCGTGTTGTCAATTACTCACGACCTTGACGAAGCAGCTTCAAGTGACCGCGTTATCGTCATGAAAGAGGGACAAGTACTGAAAATTGAGACACCAGCCGAACTTTTTAGCTCTAGCGAAGATATGGTCGAAATAGGACTTGATGTGCCATTTTCAACAAATTTGATGACTGATTTACGTGCCGCCGGTTTTGCTTTACCTGAAAAATATTTGGATGAAACAGAATTGGCTACATTTTTAGCAGGAGAATTGGTGAAATGAGCATAAAATTTGAAAACGTAAATTACACTTATCAAGATAAAACGCCTTTCGCCAGTCGCGCCCTATTTGATATTAACATGGAAATCGAAAAAGGCAGCTATACTGCAGTTATCGGACACACAGGCTCTGGAAAATCAACGCTCATGCAACATCTGAATGGTCTTGTGAAACCAACAACAGGTACGGTTACCGTTGGTGACATTGTCATTACCAATGCAAGTAAAGCCAAGGCGATTAAGCCTGTGCGCAAAAAAGTCGGTGTTGTTTTTCAATTTCCAGAAGCACAACTCTTTGAGGAAACAGTACTGAAAGATGTCGCTTTTGGTCCACAAAATTTTGGGGTGTCTGAAGTCGAAGCGCTGGCAACAGCACGTGAAAAATTGAAACTCGTAGGACTTCCTGAAGAATTCTGGGAGAAATCACCTTTTGAGTTATCAGGCGGGCAGATGCGACGTGTCGCAATCGCTGGAATTCTCGCAATGGAGCCAGAAGTACTTGTACTTGATGAACCAACGGCGGGGCTTGACCCCAAGGCGCGTATCGGAATGATGCAGCTTTTTGAGAATATTCATGCTGGAGGGCAGACAGTTGTACTTGTAACGCATCTTATGGATGATGTAGCGAATTTTGCAGATTATGTTTATTTGATTGAAAAAGGGCGTGTGATTAGCTGCGGCAAACCTCATGAAGTTTTTCAGCAAGTTGATTTTTTGAGCACGCATGAAGTCGGTGTTCCGAAAGCAACGGAATTTGCCGTAAGTCTGCAAGAACGCGGAATTAAATTCGAAAAATTGCCAATTACACGAAATGAATTGGTTGAAGCACTGGTCAGTATGAAAAATAAAGAGGAGAACTGATGAACCACCTTGAAAATATCCAATCAGCAACACTCCGAAAGGGTGTGTTGAGATGAATAGTATGCTTATGGGGCGCTATATACCTGGTGATTCACTCATTCACCGCATGGACCCGCGCTCGAAACTTCTTGTCATGATTGCCTTTGTCGTTGTGATTTTTCTTGCGAACGACTGGTTAGGTTATTTGCTTTTGTTGGTTTACACTTTTGCTGGTGTCGGGCTTTCGAGAATCTCGGTTTCCTACTTTCTAAAAGGATTGCGACCAATGATTGGTTTGATTTTGTTTACGGTTATTTTCCAGATGCTTTTTACGCCTGGAGAACACGTTCTCGCACATTTTTGGGTTTTCCAGATTTCAACGGAAAGTTTGGTCAATGCTGCCTATATTTTCTTTAGGTTTGTACTTATTATTTTCATGTCTACAATTTTGACATTGACTACGCCGCCGCTTACTTTGGCTGACGGAATCGAAACGGGACTTGCACCATTGAAAAAACTGCATGTTCCAGTGCACGAATTAGGCTTGATGCTTTCGATTTCGTTGCGCTTCATTCCAACACTCATGGACGATACAACAATGATTATGAATGCTCAAAAGGCACGCGGAATGGACTTTGGTGAGGGAAATCTGCTCCAGAAAATCAAATCAGTCATTCCAATTTTGATTCCATTATTTGTAAGCAGCTTTAGACGCGCAGATGACCTTGCGATTGCGATGGAAAGTCGTGGTTATCAAGGCGGTGACGGACGCACAAAATACCGTCAACTCAAGTGGGCAACACGAGATAATCTGCTTGTTGTCAGCATTATTCTGGTTGCATTTTTATTAATAGTTTGGAGTAAAGTAAAATGATTACGCTTAATGTCAATAGTCTTGAAAATGCCGAGATTTTTTGGAAAACACTCGGTCTGGAAAATGAAATCGCGCTAAACGAAACATTTAATCCCGCACCACAAACTTTAGCGCTCGCAGTGGATTATATTGATGAAATTCATGACAAAGTTATCGAACTTGAATTACCAGCCAGCCCAATCGTATCAGGTGTGGAAGGCAAATCAATGTTTAGTTTTATCGCACCTGAGGGAAATACTTTTATCGTCATTGGTGAATGGGTTGAAGCACCTTACACGAATGAAAAACGCAATGCATATTTTGACAATATCAAAAGGCTCGTACCGCTCGCACCTGAAAATTTGACCAGTTTGTCAGAAGAGGCAATTATCTATTTTGGTCGCGTAACTTGTCCTTGGTGTCGTCGTTTGTCCCGTCAAATCGCAAAAATTGACCGTCAAATTTATTATATTAATACAGAGGATACCGACATAAATCTACAGTTGAAAGCCATTCGTGAGCAGTATGATGCGCCGACTGTACCAACGGTCATCAAACGATTTGCGGACGGAACATTCGTCAAATTTGATGGCAAAACACAGACTTTAGACGAATTTGTAAACTAATTTTTGGCACTTTGTCAAAAAAATTTTAGCCTAGCAACACTAAGCTCTGCTTTCGTATCACTTCAACCCACATATTCAGAAAAAAGAGGAAAATTATATGCAAGCCCAAAAATTATCAGCTCAAGAAATCATTCAATTCATTGGAAATGCCAAAAAGCAGACAAAAGTTAAAGTGACTTTTGAAGGTTCACTGACAGGCACTTGTCCGGAAGAAGTTTTGCATATCGGCAACCATTTATTTGGCGACTGGGCAGACATCGAACCGCTTTTGTCAGAATTGACCGAAAACAAAGATTATATCGTTGAGTTTGATGGCAGAAATTCCGCCGTGCCCCTCCTTGATACGCGTTACCTGAACGCTCGTATTGAGCCAGGTAGCATCATTCGTGACCAAGTCACGATTGGTGACAACGCCGTTGTCATGATGGGGGCCATCATCAATATTGGCGCAGAAATCGGCGAAGGCACGATGATTGACATGGGCGCTGTCCTTGGCGGTCGGGCAACAGTCGGAAAACACGCCCACATCGGTGCTGGTGCTGTTCTCGCAGGCGTTATCGAGCCAGCAAGCGCTGAGCCAGTGCGCATCGGCGACAATGTCCTCGTCGGTGCCAATGCGGTCGTCATCGAGGGCGTGCAAGTCGGCAAAAATTCCGTTGTCGCTGCAGGTGCCATCGTCATCGAAGACGTTCCTGAAAACGTCGTTGTAGCAGGAGTCCCAGCTAAAATCATCAAACAATTTGACGAAAAAACAGCTCAAAAGACAGCCCTCGAAGATGCGCTGAGAAATTTGTGAGTCAATGATTGAAATAATCAAAAAAGAATTAGAGAAAATAGAACAGCAAGAGAACATTGAGATACTCTATGCCTGTGAAAGTGGCAGTAGAGCTTGGGGTTATGCTTCTTCGGATAGTGACTATGATGTGCGTTTTAT
>JAJXWC010000070.1 GCA_021781855.1 Bacillota bacterium
CTACCGCAACGGTGCTCCAAGCGGTAAAACTTGATTCACCATGCTCGCCCATGACGTAGCCATGTACATTCGTTGGATTGATTTTAACAGCTTCAGCGACAAGGTCACGCATTCGGCTAGTTTCAAGCAGGGTTCCTGTGCCGATGACTTTATTTTTGGGTAAACCAGAAACTTCGGCAACGAGCTGAGTGATAATATCACAAGGATTTGAAGCAATCAGAAAAATACCGTCGAAGCCTGAATCCATCACACTTTCAGTAATGGATTTAATCATGGCAACATTTTTTTCAAGCAGTTTGAGTCGATCAAGTTCGCCGTCAAAAGTTGCCGCGGGAGCGTTCGCTGTAATCACGACAATATCAGCGTCCTTTGCATCGGCATAATCTGCCGCATAGATTTTTTTAGGTGAGGCGGTAAGATAAGGAAGCGCATGCAATAAGTCAAGACTATCTGCGAATGCTTTTTCTTTATTCAAGTCAATAATGGCGATTTCATCTGCCAAGTCATTGACGACAAGTGTATGCGCATAAGTTGAACCTACTGCGCCGTCTCCTACGATTGCTACTTTTGCCATGTTAAAACCCTCTTTCATTTTGATAATTTCGTGCGATAGCCTCATCAGATTTCATTTGCTTAATCAGACTTTCCATACCGTCAAATTTGACCATTTCCCGTATCTTATCTAACCAAAACACCGTTAATTGTTCACCATAAATATCAAGATTTAGGTCAAAAATATGAACCTCAATCGTTTTTTCTTTGACATTAAACGTTTTATTGTAACCGATTGAGGCGAAGCCACGATGTCGTTCGCCTTGAATGAGCACATCCACCGTATAAACACCTGCTGCAGGAATCCGAATGTAATCTTTAATCACCAGATTGGCTGTCGGATAGCCAATTTGCCGACCGCGCGCAAAGCCGTGAACCACAAGTCCCGTTGTTTCATAAGCATAACCGAGTAATTCGTTGGCTTTGGCGATATTTCCCACACGAATCGCTTCACGAATTCGTGTTGATGAAATTTTTACATCATTATCAGAGACCTCTGGCACCAGTACGACCTTATAGTCCGCAGTCGAGCTTAATTTTTTCATATCAGAGCCCGTCGTGTAATCAAAGCCTGTCACGACAACTTTTGGATTGAAACGCTTCACGATTTTTTCGGAAAATTCCTCTGACGTTAGTTTTGCAAAGGTTGACGTGAAGTCCTTGAAAACAAGATAATCAACACCATTTTTTGCAAATAATTCCGCACGTTTCTTGTCAGAAGTCAGTTTCAGCAGCATTTCCGGATTGAACTTTTCAAAAGTCAAAGTCGGCTTTTCAGGAAAAGTCAGTACCGCAATTTTCAGATTTAAGACCGCTGCGATTTTTTTCGCTTCAGCAAAAAGGGCTTGATGTCCTCTGTGCAAGCCATCAAAATAGCCCAAAACAAGGACCGTATCTTCGTCAAACTTCAAATGCTCATCAAAATTTAGTATTTCCATTTTATTCTACACCAAAACTTTATTTGGTTTCCAAACTCCTTCTTTTTCAGGGTGTCTCATATAAACTGCGACTAATTTTTCTTCATAAAAAGCAGCAAATCGGCTTTCTGTCAGCGCTGACAGCTCTGTCCAATCGTACTCGTCAAATTTCTTACCCACTCGTGCCGCTTCAAATTGTAGCTCAGTCAAATCAACTCGGATAAGGTCCGAAACAGCATACTCAGCAGGATAAAAAGCAGTAGTCAAATTTCCCTCATCCCTTGCTTTTTCTATCTCAGTCAAAGTCAACGCATGCTCAATCGTCAAACCGTTTGCCGCTGTGCGCTGCAAGCGTGACATATGCCCAGCATAACCCAACTTTTCTGCCAAATCAACCGCCAAAGTTCTTACGTAAGTTCCCTTGCTGCAAGCCACACGAAAATTAAATTTGGCCGTCTTTTCCTTTTCGTCAAAAACTACAGAACTCGTCCGCTCAAACGTCTTTATCGTAATTTGTCGTGCTGGTCGCTCAATCGTCTGCCCCGCACGAGCGTATTCGTAAAGTCGTTTCCCATTGATTTTGACTGCCGAATACATCGGCGGAATTTGCTGAATCTGACCGACAAAAGTCGCCATCACCGCATCAATTTCGTGATTGGACAAAGCGCTCAAAACAGGTGTGAAACATACAAGAGTACCTGTTGCATCCTCGGTTTCCGTTGAAAATCCGATGGTTACCTCACCTTCATAGATTTTCCCTGCCTGCTCCATGTATTCCAAGAGACGCGTCGCCTTCCCAACTGCTACAGGCAAAACACCTGTTACTTCTGGGTCAAGCGTGCCTCCATGACCAATTTTTTTCGTTTTCAAAATACCACGAAGCTTCGCTACAACATCAAACGATGTCCAACCCGCTTCTTTATAGACATTCAAAATTCCATTCCATTTTTCGTTCATCTTGAGCATTATAGCATTTTTTACAGCAAAAATCATGTGCAAAGCGCCGTCAGCCCTTTTCGTCAGTCTTGTAATTCTGCCTGTCGAAAACAGTACTCCGCATGGTCATTAATCACGCCAACTGCTTGCAAATAAGCATAAATCACGGTCGAGCCTGTGAACTTAAAACCGCGTTTTTTCATATCTTTGCTCATGCTATCCGACAATTCATTCGTTGCGGGAATTTTCTGCTCATCTAACACCTGATGCTGCTGTACTTTTCCCTCAGTGAATGACCAGATATACGTATCAAAAGAGCCGAATTCTTCTTGTACTTCCAGCACTTTTTGAGCGTTGTTTATCGCTGCTGCGATTTTTAATTTATTGCGAATAATTCCCACATTTTGCAGTAGCTCATCGAATTTCTTTTCATCGTAAGCTGCCACTTTTTCAATCTCAAAATCATCGAAAGCTGCATAAAAATTTTCTTGCTTATTCAAAATTGTGTTCCATGATAGTCCTGCCTGATTCATATCCAGTACCAATTTTGCAAACAATTCACGGTCATCATGAAGTGGCGTTCCCCAAAAAGTATCATGATAGTGAATCATCTTCTCTGAGGACAAGCACCACTTGCAACGCATTTTATCAGCCATTTTGCTCCTTTTTACATAATTTAGATTATGTTATATTTTTTAAATTTTAATTTTACATAATTTTTATTTTGAAAATCAATAAAATTTCTTCATCCACTCTCCACCTTTGATGTCATACCAAAATTCAGAAAAAGTATGAGAAAGCATCATCTCCGCCATTTCCGCAAAATCGCTTGAAAGTTCCAGTTGTGGGAGATGAGCAATATCTGTCCAATAAACCTCGCCTTCTTCTGTTGCTTCGAGTAATTCGCCAGAGAAATCCGTTGTGGAGTAGAGAAAAACCATATAGCGCCGTTTTTTCTCTTTTTCATACCAATCTTTTACACCGCAAAATTTCAAGTGTGCAATTTCTAAGCCTGTTTCCTCTTTGATTTCTCGAATCGTTGATGGAATCAGTGCTTCACCTTTTTCGACATGCCCACCAGGAAAACTAATCCCCTTCCACGATTTGATTCGCTTTTGAACCACTACTTTTCCTGCTTTTTCATCAATAATGGCGCACATATTGGTTAATTCAACCTGTTCTAATTCGTGTTTACTCATCTTAATCTTTTTTCTCAATCGGTGCCATTGCGGCAAGCAAACGTTTCATTCCAACCTCTGGGAAATTGATTTTTAACTCCATATTTTTGCCTGTGCCTGTAACACCTAACACCATGCCCTCTCCCCATTTACGATGAATAGCAGTATCTCCGATTTTCCAATCGACCATTTCCGCTTCAGAAGCTGATGGCTTGGGACTTGAAATTGGATTAATCATTGCCTTGCGATTGTGTAAAGCATCAGTCATAGACAGTCCTGTCGCAAATTTTGTTGTTCCGCTATCCGTGCGATAGCTCGCATTGAAGCTCGAATTTGCTTTTCTTGCCAAACCTGCATAGTCGAGCAGTTCGTCATCAATCTCACTAATAAAACGACTCGGACGATTGTAGCTGGATTTCCCGTAAAGCACACGTTGGTTAGCATTGGTCAGATAGAGCACCTGCTCTGCACGTGTGATGCCGACGTATACCAGGCGCCGTTCTTCTTCGAGTTCATCACTGTCCTCATTTGCCCGCGAAAGCGGAAAAATATTTTCCTCAAGTCCAATCAAAAAGACAACTGGAAATTCCAATCCTTTCGCAGCATGAAGGGTCATCAGCGTCACATTATCTGTTTCTTCTTCATAGGCATCTGTATCCGCCACAAGACTCAAATCATTGAGAAAACGTGACAATTTCTGCAGCCCTGTCTCCTCAATCGGCTCTCCAGTTTCTTCATCAGTCAGCGCTTCATCCTTATCATCGAAATTTTTAGTTACTGAAAGAAATTCTTCAATATTCTCAATTCTTGCTTGCCCTTCAATGTTGTTTTGGAGTTGCAAAAAGCTGAGATAGTTCGTTTTATCAAGCATTTCTTCGACGAGTTCAGTGATGCTTAGTTCCTCGGCATGCTGTCTGAGAAGGTCAAAAACCACACCCAAATTAAAGATTTCGCCCGCAGCTTTTCCTCTAATATCCGAAAAAGTAATGTCCATTGTTGAATCAGCCATCGACAGTCCACGCGTCTCTGCAAAGAAACGCAATTTTTCAACCGTTCCGGGACCTATGCCGCGCTTAGGCTCATTAATAATCCGCTCAAAACTCATGTTATCCGCTGGATTAGCCACAACATTGAGATAAGCAATCACGTCACGAATTTCCTTACGCGAGTAAAATTTCGTTCCTTGCACCATTGAGTAAGGAATATTTGACTTCATGAAGGCTTCCTCAATATTACGCGATTGGGCATTCGTTCGGTAAAGAATAGCGAAATCACTATATTTTCGCCTTTCTCGCCGTACCTGCTCAACAATCTTTTGTGCTGCAAAGAGTGCTTCGTCTTTTTCGTCATTTGCGCGATAGTAAATGATATTTTCACCATCATCATTCTGCGTCCAGAGATTTTTCGGTCGACGGTTGACGTTATTTTTGATGACATTATTTGCCGCTTGGAGAATGGTTTTAGTTGAGCGATAATTTTCTTCAAGCAAGACGACTTTTGCATCAGGATAATCTTTTTCGAAATCAAGAATATTCTGCATATCCGCCCCTCGCCAGCCATAAATGGACTGGTCGGCGTCCCCAACCACGCAAATATTTTTGAAACGACTCGCCAATAATTTCACGAGTTGATACTGCGCATGGTTGGTATCTTGATACTCGTCAACGTGAATGTACTGATATCTGCCCTGATAATAGGTCAAAACATCTGGATTTTGGTCAAAAAGCCGCAAAGTCTGCATGATAAGGTCATCAAAATCCATCGCTTCCGACTTACGCAATTCGGCTTGATAGGCTTTATAAACGCGGGCAACAAGAAGCTCGTAAGGGTTTCTTGCACTCGCCTGTGCCTCGTATGCGACTTCGTCAAGCAAGGAATTTTTAGCATTTGAAATCGTACTGAGGAGCGTCTTAGGTTCCCATTTTTTCGGGTCAAGATTCATTTCTTTCAAGATTCGCTTCATCAGTGATTTCTGCTCGGAAGGGTCAATGATTGTGAAATTTCGATTGTAGCCAATATGGTCGGCATCACGCCGCAAAATCCGAACACACATCGAGTGAAAAGTTGCAATCAAGCTATCCTGCGCTGCTGGTGTCAAATTTAACGCACGTTCGCGCATTTCCCGCGCCGCTTTATTGGTAAACGTAATCGCCAAAATATTCCACGGATTAACCATTTTTTCGTCAATCAGATAAGCAATGCGATGCGTTAAAACGCGCGTTTTCCCTGAACCAGCACCGGCCATGATTAAAAGCGGACCTTCTGTCGTCTGCACAGCAAGTGCTTGTTTCTCGTTCATTCCTTTGAGTAATTGATTCATAATTTCTCGTTTCTAATACAGTTCAACTCAATGTTTCCCAAAGCCTAAATAATAAAGCGGAACTTTGTTCTGCGAAAGTTAGAAATTCCACAAAATTTAGTCAAGTGAAATTCGAAGTTTGCCATTTCGCTTTGCGATTTGAACTTCTAGTGAAATCAACAGCTTAACAGCTCAACAGTACGGTGTACTGTTGAGGCTGCAGATAGAGAGAGCCAAGCTCTCATCTTTCGTAATATGCTGCTAAAGACCGCAACTAAAGAGAGCAGAACTCTCGTCATTCGTAGCAGTGAAGCTGCGAAAATAATATTGTTTACTCCACCAAAAAGGGGAAGGATTTAACCTATCAAGTGCTGCTATGCTTTCGTTCTACTGCCGTAGGGTCAATCAGACTTCTCACTATTTTAGTTGATTGCGATTTGAACTTCCGACTTTAGTCGGTACAACGTAATGAAGTGGAGACAGAGCGAATGGATAGTGGAGCGCAGCCCGATGAAGTAATTGCTTCAACACAGTTGCTGAGATAAAATTGAGTTAGTATAAAAAATCATCAACTCTTCAATTATATCACATTTCGTTCTTTAATTTGGCAAGTATATTATAGCTTCCTATTTGAACCAGATGTTGTCCCCCTCACATAAAGACTGGACTAATAAAAAAGTTTTCTGCTCCAAATAAAGCGTCTCTCCTAAAATAGCGCCATACAAATTGCGAGAGATGAAGTAAGTTCTCTAATTTTGACCATCTGGTCAAATAAAAAAGCTGTTTGCTCCAAATCTTCAGAACAAAACAGCTTTTTTATTTAACGTGATATCTGATTATACTTTTCTCCAAATGCATTGAGCATATCTTTCGTTGCCGCTGAAAATTTAACTTCTTTGACAAATTCTCCTTGGACGACAATCCGATTCGGTGAATTCCGTGTCTCACAAGTAACGAGTGTAACCATTATTTTTCCCGGCACATCGTTAATAACTTCGACATGGCTGGCATTTAAAATTCGTACAGAATCAACTTTATACTGATAAACGTTGATTTTGTCCGTCAAATAAACAGTCATTCCATTTTTGACATTCTCAAGCGGTGTAAAAAGCAAGCCTTGGTTGATGTTAAAACCACTTACTGTATGACTCGCCAGTGCATAGTTTCCCTTCCCCATGACTTGGTCAGGTTTCATTGTTCCTGCCCCATAAAGTAAGGAAGTATTGCTAACTCCACGGAAGATTGGTAGATTTATTCCCACTTGAGGAACGGCAACACCACCAATGACAGGAAGAGCCTGATTACTCAGTTGGGCAGCCAAAACTGATTGGAAACTTGCAGGTTGCACAGCCTCAAAATCAAAACTCGCATCAGCTGAATTGTTTTTCTTCATTTCTTCTGCGGTAACATTGACAATCCGGTAGCGATTCTGATTTAAACCAATTAGAAAATTACGAATAGGTTGGTTGAAAATTAAAACCAAACCAATCAAAAATAAGAGAAGAATCAATAAGTTGACAAGCCGGCGGCGCCATTTTTTCTTCGATTTCTCTTCTTTTGTCATATTGCCTCCTCCAAAAGTGTTCGTAAATCGAATTGTAACACTTTTTTGACAAAATATCAAATGATTTACTTTAAATCATTTTAAATCACTGATATTACCGATTTTGTAGGCAGAATTCGTCAACTCAAATTTATTTTTCAGACCTGATGTCAAATAAACATTATTGTCACGGTCCACAAAAACAGCCTGAACATTCTTCATTTTCTCAACATATTCATAGCCTTTCTTCGTTCCAAGCGCATAAATCAATGTTGATAAACCATCACCGTTAGTTGAGTCTTCACCAGAAATCAGCAGCGTAATACTTGCAATATCATTGTCAAACGGATAACCTGTTTTTGGATTAAGAATGTGTGAATATTTATGTCCGTCAACTTCAAGATAGCGTTCATAAATTCCTGACGTATTGACATGCTGATTGGCAGCCAGAAGAATTCCTAGCTGATTGCCTTGCGGGTCATTGGGGTCTTTGATACCAATTTTCCACGGGTCAGTCGCCCCACGCGGTGAATCACCGATGACATAAATCGAGCTAGAACCAAGATTAACAATTCCCGTTGTTACACCGTCTTTTTTGAGCAAATCGACCATTTTCATAGCGACAAAGCCTTTAGTAATTGAGCCTAAGTCCAGCTTCGCCCCTTTTTTCGTCAAATAAACCGTCTGTGCCGCGTCATCAAATTTGATGAACTGATAATTGATAAGAGGTAAAGCAGCATTAATCTCTGCTTGCGACGGCTTTCTTGCATCAGGGAAGCCAATCCGCCACATGCTTGTCAGCGGTCCAATCGTAATATCATAACCCAAATTTTTCGCTGAATAATTATACCCATCTTTAATCAAATCGTAAATACCAGTTGATACTTTGACAGGTTTTCCAGAACCTGCAGCGTTATTGATTGCATCAATTTCTGAGCCTTTTTGATTGACTGTAGCTAGAGTGTTATATTGAACAGGAATTTTGAGCGCATCAGCAACCGCTTTTTCTTTGCCCTTATCATAAACCGTAACTTGTACGAAAGTCCCCATTGTCGTTTCATCTTGAGAAATTGGCGTTTTTAGCAAATTTCGTTGCACTGTGTTTTTTGCTTGATTGGAACAAGCAGCCAAACTTATCAGTCCGACTGCCATTCCCAAAAATAATATAAATTTTTTCATTTTTTCTTCGGAAAAGCTATCATTTTTTGATAGCCTTGTCAAATTCATTCCTCTGTCAAATCTTCATCTGTTTCGGCACGTTCAACCAATTCATCCAAAGTTTCATCATGTTGACCGTCAAATTCATCTGTTAAATTTTCATCAGATTTAATCGTTTCGTCAACAACCTCTTCTTCATCTTCATCAGATTCAGCTTCAACTAAAGCAAAAGTCACAATTTGTGCTGTATCGTCCAGCTTCATGACTTTCACTCCTTGCGCCGCACGACCAGTTTGTGATATATTCTGCACATTTGTCCGAATAATCACTCCTGTGTCCGTGATAACCATGATGTCTTCGTCGCCATTAATTGCCGTCAGCCCAGCCAACTTGCCTGTACGTGCGGTAATGTTCATTACTTTAATTCCTTTACCGCCACGCCCTTTAGTAGGATATTCGCTTGCTGCAGTACGCTTGCCCAGACCATTCTCTGAAATTACTAGCACTTCTTGTGTATCATCAATCGTTGAAGTACCGACTACAAAGTCGCCCTCACGCAGATTAACTCCCTTCACACCTGTCGCACTTCGGCCCATATCGCGCACAATTTCACTCTTGAAGCGTACAGAGAAGCCGTTATGTGTACCGATGATAATTTCGTCATCTCCCGTTGTACGCAAAACGTTAATCAACTCATCACCGTCACGCAAATTCAAAGCTTTCAGTCCATTTGTCCGAATATTAGCAAATTGCTCCGTTGCTGTCCGCTTAACTAAGCCGTTTCTTGTTGTAAAGAACAAGTATTTTGCTGCTTGGTCACGGTCAACATTAATAATCGTAGCAATTTTTTCGCCTTCATCCAATTTAAGAAGATTCACAATCGGCAATCCTTTCGCTGTCCGACCATATTCAGGAATTTCATAGGCTTTCATCCGATAAACGCGTCCCAGATTGGTAAAGAACAGCAAATGGTCATGCGTTGAAGTCGAAACTAAATGCTGAACAAAGTCATCATCGCTCATCCCCATACCTTGCACCCCGCGGCCACCACGATTTTGTGCACGGAACTCGTCATTGGCCAATCGTTTAATATAACCTTTATTTGAAAGCGTAATCAAGACATCTTCTTCTTCAATCAAATCTTCATCATCAATATTTAGCACATCACCGACCAGTAATTCGGTCCGTCTTGGGTCTGCAAATTTGCGCTTAATTTCTTCCATTTCATCGCGAATAATGGTTTTCACGCGCTCTGGTTTCGCCAAAATATCCGCCAAGTCTGCAATCAAAGCCAATAGTTCTTGGTATTCAGCTTCAATCTTGTCGCGTTCCAAGCCTGTCAATCGCCGTAAGCGCATATCCAAAATCGCCTGCGATTGTTTCTCAGAAAGTGCAAATTCGCTCATCATTGCAGCTTGCGCGACTGCATCTGTTTCTGACTCCCGAAT
Source organism: Bacillota bacterium (assembly GCA_021781855.1). Taxonomy (GTDB): domain Bacteria; phylum Bacillota; class Bacilli; order Lactobacillales; family Streptococcaceae; genus Lactococcus. Next base: position 10,032 of record JAJXWC010000070.1, read on the forward strand.
AATATGAATAATTCGGTCAATATTGTCTAGTGCAATCCGCAAGCCTTCCAAGATGTGTGCCCGTGCTTCAGCTCGTGCTTTATCAAAAGCTGTCCGACGCGTTACCACTTCAATCTGGTGTTCAATGTAGTCCACCAAAATTTGCTTCAAAGAGAGGACTTTCGGTGTCCCTTTTTCAATCGCCAGCATATTAAAGCCAAAGGAAGTCTGCAAAGCCGTCAACTTAAACAAGTTATTCAGCACCACCGCAGCAGAAGCATCCCGTCGTACTTCGACAATTAATCTGATTCCTTCGCGATTAGATTCATCTCGGCAAGCCGTTACGCCGTCAATCCGTTTTTCCTGTGCCAAGCGTACAATATGTTCATGCACTTTTGCTTTATTGACCATATAAGGAAATTCAGTTACAACGATTCGCTCTTTTCCATTAGGAAGCTCTTCGATATGCGTTTTCGCCCGTAAAGTGATTGAGCCTTTTCCTGTTTCATAGGCACGACGAATTCCTGCTTTTCCCATGACAATACCGCCAGTTGGAAAATCGGGTCCTGGCAGAACTTTCATCAAATCAGTCGTTGTAGCTTCCGGATTTTCCATCAACATATCGACTGCCGCAATAGTTTCTCCCAGATTGTGCGGCGGAATATTTGTTGCCATTCCCACCGCAATTCCTGTTGTGACATTGTCCAGT
>JAJXWC010000071.1 GCA_021781855.1 Bacillota bacterium
ACCTAAAATCCGATATCATCTATATCGGACAAGAGCTTATTGTCAGTCAAAATGAAGCGGGAACTCCTTCAGCTCCATCTCCTACACCAGCACAAACTTCACACAAAGTCATTGCTGGAGACACACTTTGGGGACTTTCACAACTTTCAGGTTCCTCTATTGAGCAAATTAAAAACTGGAATGGACTGACAAATGATACCATTTATATTGGACAAACTTTAAGAATCAAGTAAAAATCAAGCTCTTCTTGAGCTTGATTTTTTTCATTTGTGATGCTAAATTTCGTGGATTTTAGAGGTTCTTTAATCTTTGCTTGATTTTCCAAACAATTTTCCTCTCTGATTTCGCACCTGTTCGTCTTTTAGTTCCAAATTTATTGTCTTTAATGCACCGTTTTCGTCTAACAACTGTTTTGTCAGTGCTTGCTGCTGACTTAATAGCTGATGCAACTCAAAAATCTGCTTATCTTTTTCGGTAAGTTGCTGTTGTAGTTGTTTTAATTCGGTTCCCAAATCTAGCATTCCTTCGTGAGCAATACTGAAATTTGTCTCAAGCAATGTTTGAAGACTTTGCTTAATCTCATCAACTGAATTTCCTGAAATATTGTTTGAAAGGTCAGTAATCATTTCATCAAGCTCTAAAGTTAAATTAGCTTTCAAATGGTAAGGCACTTGACTGAACATTTTGTTAAACTGGCTGTATTCGAAGTCAATACGAGGTGGTAACATTCTTTTTATCTTACGTTGCGCGCGCTCATATTCGCGCATGCTCTCCATATCCATATTTCTCCTTAATTAAAATGTTGAATCAGTTGGTGGTCTTGCTCCAAAGCATCCGCAACAAATTGTTCCATTTTTTCAGCAGTTGCCAATTCATTTTCATAAACTGTTTTCACTTGATTGAGCAGATTTTCAAAACGACTGGCATCGTATTTCTTATAAGCTGCTGTTTCCAAATAAATACGGCGCACTTCTGCCATACTCATGATATCTCCGACTTCATCTTTGCAGATTAAAATCAAATTTTCTTCATTTTGTTTGGCTTCATCGCGTAATTTTGTAATTTCTGCTACACCTTCGGTGTACCAAGCTTCAGCTTTATCCCGCAAAGCTCGCGCCATGTAAAGCACTAATTCTATTTCGAGCGCACTTCTTTTTATTGGCGAAATAACCGCTGAACCATTACCCACAATCAGGCTTTGCCCGATATAAATTATATCACTATCTAAATGATTCCAATCCGAAATCAAGTCAACAGAAACATGATATTGCACAGCTAAGTCTGAAAGGGTATCCCCCGCAGTCACCTGATGAACAATTTGGGGGGCTTTGTTTCCCTCTTCTTTTGCGAGCTGCTGTTTCAAATCTTTGATTTTCGGCGCAACGAATTTGCGATAATCCTCGCGTGCTTCGACACCATTGGAAAGACTAGCAACTGGACTTCCATCTTTCTTTAGCAAATCACCTGCTTCATTAAAGTGGTAGGATATTAAAAAATGACCTGAAAAAGGCAAATCATTGCCGAAATCCCCAACCATAACTGAAGTTCCATAGTTTTTCGTGTGTGTTAAGGCACTTATTTGGTCGTCAAAATGCATATAATTAATAACCAAATTGCGTCCTTCTCCGTTAATCCAGACTTTTTCTTCTTCTGTTAACTGACCTCCAACACCAACTGACGAAAAGGTGACTGCTGGAATTTTATTTTCAGCCGCAACTTTTTGCGCCAGAGCTCCACCAAACGAATGTCCTGTGACACTTGCGATATTGATTTCTCCATAACTTTTGGCGACTGCTTTGTAAAATTTTCTGGCAGATTCAAATTGGGCTGCTTTAGGGTCAGTTGGCTGTTCTGCTTTTGCAATAACATTTTGCAAATCGGCTGTGATTTCTTGCTCATTTTCCTTATTTGTACCCGCAAAAGCAATGATAATTTTGGTTTTATCGGGCATACTATTCACAATCGGAGCAACTGCCATTGCTTGAAAACCATCAATTTCCCGATTTTCAAATTCATTATTGTCTGTTTTTAAGACTTTATAGCGCTGACCTGTTTGATTGTGGTTTTCATATATTATTCCGCCTGCTTGAACAAATCTTGACTTTTCTCCCTTGGCTTTATTTACTTCGTAAACCCAATCGTCTATTGCCGCATATTGTTTAGGTGTTGTCATTTTTTCTCCCTTTTACAGCTCAACAAGCACTTGACAACAATAAATTGCCCTTCAAGTACTCGTACAGCCTTTTACTCAATCTGGCTAAGTTTACAAAATTTCCATACTTCCATCACTATAAACAACTTTTACAATTTGTGTCTCTGATATTTCCTGATTAGCAATATGAATTTTACGTTCAGGAAAAGTTTCATCTGTGTAACCAATTCCATCTGTCGCTGCGCCGACACCATGCCATTCATCAGCTATTTTTATGTCAGCACCGATATACCAATTTCCCGCACCGTTAGTATGACCGCCCGACTTTGAAAAATAAATTTCTTCCACATCTGGAAATAATTTTTTCATTGAAAGTGCGCTTTGCTTTTGCTTCATCACATCTTGACTGACCATGTTTTCCCCTATGTTTAATATCTATATAAAATATTTTACACTATTATTGCAAAAAGATAAAGTCTTACTACGTTATTTTCTAATGGTCCGACAAAAAAACTCATCAAAATGATGAGCTTTTAGTTTATTTCAGTAGGTTGTCCTATCGTTATTCGTCCCCAATTTATTAGTGGAGATTCTTTCTCCTCTACTGACGTTAGGCATCAAAGCTATCTGGTCACGCTCTATTAAAACCTTTCGTCTTTCGTAGCACGAAATGTGTAGATAATAGGCACTTGCTAAGTTAAAGACAATCTGATAGTTTTCAAATTTATCTCAGCAGTGCGTGCTAAGCTTTGAATTTAGTATCCACTTCATTTTATCTTTGCACCAATAATTTGTGTGAGCGTTTCGGCGATTGGATGCCCATTACTTGTACGTTCAGAAATTGACAAGTCCGTCAGATTAACCTCATAAGTCTCGCTATCTGTGAAAATCTGCAAGACTTGTTGTTCATTTTCAGTAGAAATTTCTGCCGGCTGGCTGAATAAATCCAGCTCATCTGATAACTTCGTCAAATCGGCGTCTGATTGGACAGGTCCAGCGGCAAAGACCGTGTGCGGGTTCGTCTTGAGCGGACGCAAAACTTGCAAACCACGATTTGCCCGCGAAGTAGCAGGGATATCATCCGATTTGACCCGCTTGATGAAGCCGCGCTGAGTCAAAAGATACCAGCTCGAACTGCTCAGGAAAAATGCCGCTTTGATAAGGTCATTATCTTTCAAATTCATCGCTTTCACACCAGCCGCTTTTGCCCCAATAACGGGTACATCATCAAGGTTGAAGCGCAAGGCATAACCATTTTCCGAAATCAGCAATAAATCAGCAAATTCTACAGGCGCAATCAAAACGACCGCATCATTTTCGTCTTTTAACTTAGCATAAGCGGTTGATTTGCTACGGTAAGTGCGCCAAGGGCTAAAATTCGCACGTTCAATCTGCTTAATCTGACCTTTTTTAGTCACCACAAGCAGATTTTGCCCAGAAAATTCGTCCACAATTTGCGCAAAGATAATGGCTTCTGACGAAGCAAAATTCGTCAAACTCTGCGACAAATGCTCACCGATATCCTTCCAGCGCAAATCTGCCAGCTCATGAATCGGACGGTAAATCACATTGCCCAAGTCAGTAAACATCAGCAAGTGCTGGGTTGTTTTTGCATTTGACCAGAAAAGCAACTCATCATCATCACGCTTGCCAATTTCGCTCAATTCAGAGCTAGCAAAGCTCCGTGGCGAAGTCCGTTTGATATAGCCTGCACGCGTCACGGAAACGACGGTTTCTTCTTCAACAATCAGTTCATGCGCTTCAATTTCGATGGTTTCGACTGCGTCCTGAAGTTCTGAGCGACGAGCGCGGCCAAATTTTTTCTTGACCTCACGGAGTTCGCGTTTCATCAGATTGAACAGCGTTTTCTCGTCATTGATGACGGCTTTCAGCTCCAAAATTTTCTGTTGCAATTCCGCTTGCTCGTTTTGTAGCGTGACAATATCAGTATTTGTCAGGCGATAGAGCTGCAAGGTCACAATCGCTTCGGCTTGCTCCTCGGTAAAATCATAAGAAATCTTCAGATTTTCCTTAGCATCAGCTTTATTTTCCGAGGCACGAATGGTTGCCACCACCTCGTCCAAGATAGACACCATGCGAATCAAGCCTTCCACAAGATGCAACCGCTTTTCTGCTTTACTCAAATCAAACTGACTTCGCTTGACAATCACATCCTCGCGGTGCTTGATATAAGCACGCAAAATGGGCAAGACCCCCACCTGACGCGGGGTCATGTTGTCAATCGCCACCATATTAAAGTTATAATTGACTTGCAAATCGGTATTTTTGTAAAGATAATTTAGCACGAGCTGGCTATCCGCTTCTTTTTTCAGCTCAATAGCAATCCGTAAGCCTTCACGGTCGGATTCGTCACGGACTTCTGCGATGCCAGGCACTTTCGCATTCACGCGCACATCGTCAATCCGCTTGACCAGTACGGCTTTATTGAGCTCATAGGGAATTTCACTGACGACAAGCTGTTCACGTCCACCTTTTAGCGGCTCAACTTCAACTTTTGAGCGGACCACAATCCGTCCTTTTCCCGTTTCGTAGGCTTTTTTGATTTCGTCGCGCCCTTGGATAATCGCCCCAGTCGGAAAATCGGGCCCGGGCAAAAATTCCATCATTTTTACTACATCAGCATCCGCATGGTCAATCATGTAAATCGTCGCATCAATCACTTCGTTCAGATTGTGCGGCGGAATATCGGTCGCATAGCCCGCTGAAATGCCTGTTGAGCCGTTGACCAAAAGATTGGGGAAACTAGCAGGCAAAACAGTCGGCTCTTTTTCCGTATCATCAAAATTCCATGCAGTCGAAACCGTATTTTTCTCAATGTCTTGCAGCAGAAAGCCCGAAATCTCGCTCAAGCGCGCCTCCGTATAACGCATGGCAGCAGGTGGGTCACCGTCCATTGAGCCATTATTACCGTGCATTTCAATCAGCGGTTCTTGCATTTTCCAATCTTGCGACAAGCGAATCATCGCATCATAAATCGAGCTGTCACCATGCGGGTGAAAATTACCCATGACATTTCCGACCGACTTCGCCGACTTGCGATAAGCCTTATCAAAAGTATTGCCGTCCTTGTTCATCGAATACAAGATACGCCGTTGCACGGGCTTGAGTCCGTCACGGATATCCGGCAGTGCTCTCTCCTGAATAATGTACTTTGAATAGCGGCCAAAACGGTCGCCCATGATGTCTTCTAAAGGAAGTTCTTGAATGTTTGACATAATTTCCTTTTCTCTTCTAAGGTTCAACAAGTGGTTGACAACAAGCAAGGCTTGTCTTACAACAACTTGAATAACCTGTAAATCTCAACTTGACGTCTCCGCCAAAATCACTTTTTCTATTTTATCATATTTTCCAGATGAAAAAAACCACGGGCAAATTCTACCCGCGATTGCTTCATCAACTTTCAACTCAAATCTGCGTAATTAATTGCTCCACGACTTCTATAGGGTCGCCGAAACGTTCCGCAATTTGCTCAATCGTCATGCCTTCATTCAGAAAACGCTTTGCCACCATCAGGATGCTTTCGGCAACTTCGATGATGTGTCCATCATTGTCATAAAAACGCACCGTCCACGCTCCATAAGCGGATTCTATCGGTTCGTGAATGAACTCAATGCTTTTGTTTTCGCGGATTTTTTTGACAAATTCGTCCAAAGCATCAACTTCAAAATAGAGCTGAAAAGTATTGGGACGTCGCTTTACCTTGAATGTCACACCTGTTAGCAGCCCCGTATCCTCACCCGCAAGCCATCTTGCATAGGCATTCTCAGACGCAAGACTAATTCCACTTTCAAAAGACACCATCTGTCCTTCGTAAACGAACTCTGGCACTTGTCCAAGCACTTCCTCATAAAAAGCTTGGGCGCACTCAAGGTCAACTACTGTGAGTAAAATGCCTTGATAACTTACTTTTGCCATCTTATTTCCCCTCCAAAATCTCGCGCTGCATTTTTTTAGAAAATCCGCCTAAAATTAGCGCATGTGACTCGTCAATCAATTTTTTGAGCAGGTCATCGGAAAATTCATTCGCCAAATAAATACTGCTCCAGTGCGCCTTATTCATATAATAGCCTGGCACCACTGTGCCTGCGTAAAGTTCGCGCAATTCCTCGCTATGCTCTGGTTTTAGTTTCAAAGTCAAAATTTCCTTTCCGTCTTTATCGCCGCCGTGCATAGCGAACATCTTTCCACGTATGAGATAGCGATGAGCTCCCCATTCTTCCTGATAATCCTTTTCTGTCGCTGCTTTTGAGCGCAGATGGTCGTCAATCCATTGTTTCATTTTGTTTTCCTTTCAGATTTTTGAGAATTTTTAATCGTCCTAGATTAATCAAAACCACAAGAGCTCCAATGGTGACCGTCAGCCAACTTGCTACGCTCGTGTTTGTTGTCGGAAATAAAAACCAGACTGTCCCGAATCCCAGTGCAGCAGCACCGATGGTCACGCCTATTTTTAAGCTCATTCTGATGATGGTGAGTGATGACTCGCTCAACTCTCCCATGTACTTTCGATAAATTTACGAACGAATTGATTGATTTTCATTTTTTACGCTCCTTTAAGGGCGCCTCTAAAAACTCAGAAATTCTGAGTTTGAGCTAAATTAGCAGTCTTTAGAGGTACCCTTAATAATTTTTCGACTTCTTCTTCAGCGATACTCATGCGCACCGCGATATCAGAGACGGTCATGCCATTTTTGTGCATTCGCTTTGCAAGCAAGCTAAAGTTTTCCCCGACTTCGATGATGTGTCCGTCCAAATCGTAAAACTGTACCACCCGCTGTCCCCAATCCTGGACGCGCACACCACCATTGAGATAGCGGATTTCAGGATAATGCGATAGTTTTTCCAAGAAAGCATCAAAATCGTCTTCTTCAAAGATAAGCGCCATATTATGACTTTCTTTCACAATCTTTGACTTTGGCTGTTTGATGACCCATTGAAACTTTTCTTGCAAATGAAGCCCACCGTAAAATGAAATGTTTTCACCAAGATTTGACTCGACTTCCAAGCCAAATAATGCCTCGTAAAATTTTTGTGAGCACTGGACGTCGGTTACAGCAAGATTTACACCATAATAGTTCATTTTTTTCTCCATTTCTAAGTTATATTGCTTGACAACTTGGGCAGATAAAACTTGATGTGCTGCCTGTTTTTATGGAAATAATCAAGCTTTGACAGTTTGGACAAGGCTCATTTTCCTGATAGCCAATCAAAAAATCGTCCCAACCGCCCTTTTTCCCGAAGAAGTCCTTTTCATAAGAAAAACTACCTTTCTCCTGAGAATTTCTCAAAATCATATTGATACTCCCGTAAAGCTGCTCAATTTCTTGGGCTGACAGGTCTGAAATCTTGCGTTGAGGATGAACTTTCGCAGTAAACAAAATATCATGGAGATACATATTGCCGATTCCGCCGATATTTTTTTGATTAAGCAAAAAAGGCTTGATTTGTGTGCGTTTCCCACTCAATAATGCTTGGAAATACGCCAAACTAAAACGTTCATCAAAAGGGTCAATCGCAATATCTTTTGTATTTTTATCCATGTGCAGCGCTTTGTCAGAACAAAGCAAAAATTTACCGAACCACCAAAAACGCACAGTGTAGCCTGTTCCGTCTGTAAAAATCAGCTTCACCTGATATTTTTCAGGTAGATTTTCTTCATTTTCAAAGTAAAGTAAATCTGCACCCATGCCTAACGAAAGCAGAATATTTTCACCGTTTGACAGTTTGGTCAATATCCATTTTCCTTTGTGTTCAATTTTCAGGATTTGTGCGCCTATGATGCGTTTTTGAAAATCATTTGCTGAAACATTTGCGCATTTTTCTTGTAGAAGTTCGAGTGACTGCACTGTTTTGCCTTGCAAAGTCGTATTCATTTGTTTTGCATACTTTGTGATTTCTGGTAATTCTGCCATTTTTTACCTCTCTTTTTCTCATTTATTTATTATTTATATTTTATCAAATTATAATTTTTATTCAAAATCATAACAAAAAAGTCCGTCTTCTTGACGAACTTTTCAAAAATCTGATCGAAAAATTAACATGTAATTAGTCAAACCGCAGTAGCATCTCAACATGCTTAATTCCATCCTCAAAAAACGGCTCAGAATCCTCCACAAAACCGCATGAAGCGTAGAATTTCCGCAAATAATATTGCGCTTCAATCCGCAGTTCAGGCTCTTTCCAAATAAAATGCAAAATTTCAATTACTTTCATCAACATTTTCCGCGCCAAACCAGCTCCACGCGCACTTTCCCTCACAATAACGCGTCCAATCGCTGCTTCTTCATAAAATAAACCACGTGGTAAAAGTCGGCAATAAGCCAGAATTTCCCCCTCGTCTTCCAACCAGAAATGCATGCTTTCCATATCTTTTCCGTCAATATCCTGATAAGCACAAGTCTGCTCAACTACAAAAACCTCTGAGCGCAGCTTCAAAATCTTGTAAAGCTCTGTTGTTGATAAGTCCTCAAAGGCCTTTAGATTCTGCTCCATTTCAATCCTCTTTTTCCATTTCATCGACAAAATTGGCTTTTTGCATTTCCTTCAGAAAATCTGAGTGAATCCGCACTTTTTCTTCATTGTATAAGCTCACTCGTAAACTTGAGCCCATAGAGTATTCTTGCTCAATCGAAATTCCCTTAATCTCAAATTTTTGCCAACGTGAAGCCGTTTCATGTCGATAATAAACTAAATTCTTTGTAATCGGTAATCCTAATTTCCGACGTAAATTCTCCGTGATTTCTTCCGACATTCCGTCAAAATCGGCAAACAAATCAAGCTGTTTCTCATCAAATTGCACATTTTTGGGTTTTGGGTGCGCCAATTCTTGCAAGTGCTGATATAAAACACTTGTAATCAAGCAATCATTAAGTGCATCGTGACTCCGCAAATCAACCCCTAGCAAATCTTTCAAATATTCCAACTTATAAGATTTTGCCTTCATCAATCGCTTTGCTTCACTTAATGTATCATAAATATGAAACTGCTCGGCATTACGGATATCGCAATCAACAATCGCCTGATAAAGAAAACTTACGTCAAACGGCGCATTGTGTGCCACTAGCAAATGTCCCGCAATGAAATCCAAAAAATCTGGCAAAACCTCCTGAATATACGGTTTTCCTAACAAATCCCGCGGATAAATTCCTGTCAAATCGGAAATTGTTGTCGAAACATAAGAACGTTGTGGTTTGACCAATTGGTCAAATCTTCCAATTTCAACATCATTTTCGTCAAATTTGACGGCTCCGATTTGAATAATTTCATTTTTCTGCGGTGATAAGCCTGTTGTTTCAAAATCAAAGACAACATATTTTTCTGACATCTTTTTTCCTTTACATTCAAAAATTAACTTTATTTCAGCTAATGCGCTGTCCATTCATTCTATCGATGTGCTTCGTATTACGAAACACGAGAACTCTGCTCTCTTTGGCAGCAGCCTTACGCGAACAAGTTCGTTAGTCGCAATCACAAAGTGCTGAAGCACGAGATTGTACCCTAAGCTGAAACTCCCGCCGAATAAGTCTCCGCTTCATTATAACACAAAAAAGAGCCTTATCGGCTCAAAAATTTCACTTTGCGCTCTGCGCAATTTTAAACAAAATAAGGCTCGGTAAAGCTAACACAAGAAAAACACCGCCCACTAAAATAGGATAAAGCCAAGTTGGAATTCCAGTTTGCCCAGCCGCAGGGACAAAGGTCATCACAAACGCTGCAATACAAGCTACAATGCCCATTCCCGCCATAAAATACAAAGCAGGCGCATGATAACCATCATTTCCCGTTTTTTTCTGCCGCCGTAAGCTAATACTTGCCAGAAACATCAAAATATACATCATCACATAAAGCGCCACAGCCATGCCGATTAATAGTGAAAAAACCATGGACACACTCTTGGGAAAGAAAATATAAAGACTCGCCAGCACTGTTACAACAACACCCATAAGCAGCAGAATTCCAGCTTGAGCACCATTTTTATTTGTCTTTCGAAAATAAGCAGGCAAAGCACCGTCATTCGCCGCCATAAATAATCCCCGCGAAGGCCCTGAAATCCAACTAATAATTGAGGCAATCGCTCCAAACACTATCGCCAGCGCAATAATATTGCCCATAAAGCCAAGATGAAAGGCATTAAACATTGTTTGAAAGGCAATTACCGCACCGTCTGACAAATTCACATTTTTCGGTAGAACCATTGCCAATATCAAGGTCGGAACAATGAAAATTACAAGTGCCGAAACAAAAGCAATACCGACCACGCGCGTATAACGTTTCGAATTTTCCATTTGCTGCGCATGAACGGCATTAACTTCCATACCGGCAAACGCCAATACATTTTGCACCACTAATGCAATCGCAGCAAAATTCGCAAAGTTGGGTAAAAATGAACT
>JAJXWC010000072.1 GCA_021781855.1 Bacillota bacterium
TCAGCAGTATAACTTGATATTTTGCTTTCTTGATTATAACAAAAAAATGCCGAAAAAGGCACTTTTTTTTACAAAATGGTTCTCCAGCGTGGCAATCTCAGGCGAAGTGTTGCAATAATCAAAGTAACGATAAAGACCACAACTAACCGGTCCATATAATCCGTACCGATTTGAACCAAAATAATCGAAGCGGTCAAATTAAGCCCGAAACCGTGAAGCGCCTGAACAATCAAACTTGAACCGCTTGAAGTGATACCGTGAAAGAGAATAACTGTAATCAGACTTGACAAAATCGTCCCTGGAAAGCTGATTGCCAACGCTTTCCAAAATAATCTGGCTTTTTTAGGCTCAGACTTTTTAAGCACAAGCCCCGCCATAAGCCCGACAAGAATACCAACTGGCGCAAAATAAAGTGAAAAAATATCAGTCGTCATCCAGCTTATCAATCCCGAAATCAAAGCAGTTGCCATTCCAAAAATCGGACCAAGCACCACAGCAGAAAGCATCGTTCCAATCGTATCCAGATAAATCGGCAAGCGTAGAAAAAGTGCGATATTGCTGCCGACATAATTGAGTGCAACGCAGATTGCCATAAAAGCAATAATAAAAGCAGGTGTTTTTTTCATATTTAAGTTTTCCTCATCAATTTTATTTCAGCGAAAGAGCATAGAGCGACAGGATAATCTCATATCGTAGATACGAAATTACCAAAAGTTCCCCCATAAAATCAGTCGCTATACTTCATCATCAAAGACTTAACTTAGCAGGTGCTCGCCAGATTCTCCCTCCTTTTCAAGCAGAGAAATAGTAACCCCTACAAAAGGCGAAATTTTTGCTTGCGATAAGCTTAACGGTAAATGCGCTGTCAACCTACCCGTTTTAGCTACTGCTAAAAACAGCAAGCTCTGTTTTCGTCCTATTCCCCCCTTCAAGGACAGCGTGCCCCAACATCTGTTAGAAGCCCTTTCCTCACAGATGAAGTAATCACTTTAATTCAGCTAAATCTTTAGCAATAATGGATTTTTCGGTGTGCAAAATGACGGAAAGAAAATCTTCGTAAAATTTAATTGATTGAGTTTGAGTCAAAATCTTGCTGTTGCTTGGTTTCTTATAAAAATCATGGTCATCAACAATGGTTTGTCCTAACGCAATGCCCTCTGTTACAATATCCACATAGCTTTCGATAAAATCAGGACAAATCGTCGCATCAGCAAAATAAGCCACAGCAAGCGGGTCATTGATAACACAGCCGATAAGATGCTCATACTGCCAATGAAAATCGAAATAAAAACGTGTAATTTTAGCCACAAAGTTTGCGACTTCAGGATTGATTTTTGACATGTATTCTAAAAGATTGGGCGTGAGCACAATTTTCCGCGTAACATCAAGTCCAACCATTTCAATCGTTTTTCCAAGATGCGCATAGACAAATTGCGCAGCATCCGGGTCACACCAATAGTTATATTCGGCGACCGGACTACAGTTTCCGTGTGATTTATAGCTTCCACCCATACTTACAAAGCGGGATAAATTTTGTCCCAAAGCTGCATTTTTCTGCAAAGCCCGTGCAATATTTGTCAACGGTCCAAGCGCAATGAGCGAAATGTCTGTTTTTTCCGTAAAAATCCTCGCTAAAAAATCACTTGCTGGCTCTGACTGAGCAGTCAAATTCGATGAAATGGTCAAATTGCTCTCACCCAGCCCATCAAATCCATGTGTGTCCTGAGCACTGACAAATTCACGCTTCAGCGGAAAATTTGTGCCGACGTACACTGGAATTTCCGTGCGATGCGTCAATTCACGTATTTTAAATGCGTTTTTCATTCCCAATTCCACAGGAACATTGCCCTCAGTGATGGTAATAGCAACCACTTCTAAATCCTTGTGCTGCAAAGCATAAAGAAGTGCGAGCGCATCGTCAATTCCAGGGTCGCAGTCAATAATAATCTTTTGTTTCATTTTTTCTCCTCTCTGTATAAAATAAAAACTGATTTTGCATAACACAAAACCAGCTTAAAAACAGTCGTAAATTTACAAGCAACTCATAAAAGTGCCTTTTACTTAGTTTTTTATTCTGGGAAGTTTTCGAACCAGTCTAGGCAAATGCCTAATTTATGCACTTTGATATTATAACGAATTTTTTGGATTTTAGCAAAAATTCATGTTTTTCAAGCTCTTTCAGAAAGATATTCCCAACGTTCATATTTTTCTTCGAGCACTTGCGTTTTTTCATCAAGCTCTTTTTGCAATTCAAGCAAAAGTTCACTATTTGAACCATTCTCATTCATTTCAATATCAATTTGTTCAATACGCGCTTCAAGAACAGCAATTTCTTCTTCAATCGTTGCCCATTCTTTCTTTTCCATGTAGGTCAATTTTGGCTTCGTTTCCTGACGACGTTTTTCATTATTATCCAACTTTTCGTCGGATTTGACCGCTTCGTCAACAGCTTTTTGTTCAGATTTGACCGCCAAATAATCACTATAAGCACCAAAATAATGATTGATTGTCCCTTGCTCAAAAGCTAGTAATTCAGAGCTTACCTTATCTTGAAAATAACGGTCATGCGAAACGGTTAATACTGCCCCTGAAAAAGTCGCAAGAAAATTTTCGAGTACAGTTAATGTTGCGATATCCAAGTCATTCGTCGGCTCGTCAAGCAACAGAACATTCGGCTGTAAAAGCAAAATTTTAAGCAGATAAAGTCGTTTTTTCTCACCGCCCGAAAGCTTAGAAATCAGCGTGCCATGACTACTGCGCGGAAAAAGAAATTGCTCCAGCAAATTAACCACTGAAATGTTCTCGCCACTCGTATTATGCGCTGCAGCAGCCGTTTCTTCAAGAAAATTAATGATTCGTTTGCTTTCGTCCAAACCTCTGATTTCTTGACTGAAATAACCAATTTTTACCGTTTCGCCAATTTCCAGAATCCCATCAGAAAGTGGCAACTCTTCTGCAATAATATTGAGCAAGGTCGATTTTCCAACACCATTATCTCCGACAATCCCAATCCGAGCGTGCGGTTGCACAATCAGATTAAAATCCTCAAAAATTTTCCTATCCGGATAACTAAAACCTGCAGATTTGAAATTAATCACTTTTTTGCCCAACCGAGTGCTCGCAATGTTCACATCAAGCTCCCCTGCCGCTTTTGATGTTTTAACATTCTCTTTCAAATCTTCAAAACGGTTAATTCTTGCTTGTTGTTTCGTACTGCGTGCTTGCGGTGATTTACGAATCCAAATCAGCTCAGATTTATAAAGTTGCTTTGCCTTGTGACTCATGGCAGCCTCACGTTCTTCATCTTCTGCCTTTTTGACAAGATAATCTTGATAATTTCCCTGATACTCTTTAAGCCCCGCATTATCTAACTCAAAAATCCGCGTTGCCACATTATCCAAAAAATAACGGTCATGCGTCACAAAGAGCACTGTGCGCTTTGCATTTTTCAAATAATTCTGCAGCCAAGCAATTGTTTCAACATCAAGATGATTGGTAGGCTCATCAAGCAGCAGCAAATCTGACGAATTGACCAGTGCCTGCGCCAATTGAACTCGCCGCTTTTGACCGCCTGATAAAGTTCCAATCAAATTCGACGGATGAGGTAAATTCAGCTTTGACAGCACCGTTTTAACATCTGCTTCCACTTGCCAAGCATTGAGCATATCCATCTCTGCCTGAGCACGCTCAAGATTTGACAAATCCGTCAAATTCTCCAAAGCATTTTCATAAGCCTTAATCGCCCGCATTTGCGGCAGACTTTCATCCAAGACTGCATCCAAAATTGTCATAGTATCAGCAAAATCTGGCTCCTGCATCAAATAAGTTATCTTATAATTGACAGGTTTGTCAAAAGGCGAAACATCCCCATCAAAGCCGCTCACTCCGCTAATCACATTGAGCAACGTTGTTTTCCCTGTTCCATTTACCCCAAGCAGTCCAATGCGGTCAAGGTCATGAATAATGAAATTTACCTTATCAAAAACTACCTTATCCCCAACGCTTTTTGTCAAATCTTGTGTAATAAAATCTGCCATAATCTTGTTTTTTCTCGTTTCCGTCTATAATTCTTTTTCAATTATAACACAAAACAAAAGCCCAAACTTAACATTAGTTGTATTGATAGAGTACAGCTTTGACCTTTTGTTTCATACGAGACTTGTCCATTCGTGCCAATTTTTCTCCCTGAAGTTGCGAATATAAAAGCTGTTGATATTTGGGAGTCAAACGCTCTGCGATTTCTTGAGTCAGATTCGTATAAATCATCTCTTGTTCTGGTGTTGCATAATTCCCATTCAAAAAATCAGCATGCTCATAAACATTAAGCGTCAAAGGAAGACTATTAATCATTCGTTTTTGAACCTTTGTGCTCCGAAGTTCGTCAATCAAACGCTGACGATAGCGTACTTTAAAATACACGTGCAGTTTTTCCTCTGAACAACCTGCTTTCAAAACTTCAAACAGAATAATTCTTCCCTCTTGAACATAATCATCATAATCCCAAAGCTTAATTCTAATGTCTCGCATCGCTTTGATAACAATCGGCTTTAATCTCTCAAATTGTCTTTCAAAATCCTCAAATATCATCTGCTTACTTTCCCTTTCTCCGTAACTTTAAAAGTTCACTGTGCCGTTAAGCTATCCATTTTCGCTACAATACACTTTACCTAAGCGCTCATCTATGAAGTAAATCTCCCTCACAGATGAAGCAATCACTTAAAAGTCAAAACTTTTAAGAATTTCAAAAGCCATTGTTTGAAACGGAATAATTAATTCCAATACTGACACCATGCTCATCTTACATTCCTCATTTCTATAAAAAAAGTAGTTAACAATTTAACTACTCATAGTTTAGCATATAAAACGATTACATTTTTTATTTCATACATAAAAGCATAATTACAAACGTTCAATTTCGGAAGTTAATGATTTAGCTTTATCAAAATATCCCAAGTTTTCCAGCATTTCACTACAGCTTTTCATCAAATCCATTCCTTCTTTTTTACCCGTTTTGTATAAATATCGACCTTTATTATATTTCAACATCAGTCGTTCATACATGAGTTCAATAGATAAATTTTGATTTTCAAGGTATTTCAAATATTTCAGTGCAAGATGGTATTCTCCCTTATCAATCCAAACCGCAAGTAAATTAAGGAGCACACGAACCACACGCTGATAGTTTCCCACGATATTTTTATAAAAAGCCAGCTTATGAAAAACTTCCTGTCCCAAAAGTTTCAATGTTCCATTGTCAAAAACACTTACACAACAGCCAAAAGCCCAAAATTCAAAGCGGCCCCAATCTTCCACATTCATTAAATAATCCGTCAAAAATTTAATATCGTCTTTAAAGGGCTTAAAATTTTCAGAAACATAGGAAAGCATCACTTCAATAACCGTAACATTTATCTTGATATACTTTTTCTGCGGCTCCATTTTTTGCTTATTTTGCCAAATTGCAAGCATCCGTTTCAGTTTTTCCTCGTCTTTGGCATCATAGGCATGTGCCAAATCCATTCTGAAAGTATCTTCTTCCGACAGATTGTATTCATTGAAAATACTTTGAAATTCATCAAGTGTGACCGCCATATTTTGTAGGAGTCCCAAAAAACGGTCAACTGTAAGCGTACTTTTTCCATTCTCAAACCGAGAAATTTGCGGCTGTCTTACCAGATTATCAGCAATATTTGCAGCAGACAAATGTTTAGATTTACGAATTTGTTTAAGAACCGCTCCCGTTCCCCTATTCATTTTTGTTTTCTCCTATGCTCATATGTATAAAATTTACATTGATTATAACATAAATTTTAAATATTGCATGGTTTAAAGTAATCTTTCTATTATTTTTATCATTTAAAACTACTTACGTATTTTGTACCGGAAAAGCCGATAGTATTGCTTTTTGCATATGAGTCATCAATATATACTCACTTTAAACTGATGCTCTTCATGAAAATAAGTTTGCTATTTGTAATGCTCATAAAAATGCAACAATTACTTCAAGCTTTCAATTCTACATCATAAGCAGATACTACATTTTTAAGCTCCGAAAGATAAAGTTGCGCTTGCGTGCTGAGTTGCGCTGCTTTAGGCGAAATCCACCCCACTTCGATGCTATCCTCCACTGCGAGCGGAATTGCGACAATATGGTCTCCATTAAGGTCTCTGCTCACAATTCCCGTCGAAATCGTATAGCCGTTCAACCCAATCATTAAGTTAAAAATTGTCGCTCGGTCACCGACTTTTATATCTTTTTTAGCATAAACCGTAGACAAAATCTCTTCAGAAAAATAAAATGAATTATGTTCTCCTTGCTCATAGGACAAGCGGGGAAAATTTTCTAAATCCTTCAAAGTAACAAATGCACGTTCAGCCAATGGGTTAGTTGAACTTACAAATACATGAGGTTTTGCAACAAAAAGTGCATGAAAAACCAACTGATTTTCACGCAAAATCTTATCTATCACCTGCTCATTATAATTATTTTTGTAAAGCACACCCAGCTCACTTCGCAGCGTTTTCACATCTTCGATAATCTCATAGGTTCGAGCCTCACGAAGCGTATATTCATATTCATTACTTTCTGTCTTCTTCACCATGTTGACAAAAGCATTAACTGCAAACGCATAATGTTGAGTAGAAATCGCACAAAGTTTACGCGAAGGCTTTTTATTCAACCAACGTGTCTCGAGCAAATCAGACTGTTCTAACACTTGACGAGCATAACCGAGAAATTCCCTCCCGTCCGTTGTAAGTGAAATACCTTTGCTGGTTCGCTTTAAAAGTGAAGTCCCAACTTCACTTTCAAGTTCTTTCATTGCTTTTGAAAGTGTCGGCTGAGCAATATAAAGCCCTTCTGCCGCTTGATTGATTGAGCCTGCTTTGGTAATTTCGACAAAATATTTGAGTTGTTGAAGACTAATCGTCATAATAAATTGTGAGTCCGACTGCTTGTAAGCATGAAAATTCGTGGCTCGACTTGCGACTTCAGTCGCATAGCGAGAGACAGCGCAGGAGTTATGCTACGGGTACTGTACTTGAAACACTGCTTCAAGATTTCCAGATAAAGTTTGCAAAGCAAAGCGATTCCATCTTATCTAATTTTCTAACTTCTAAGAAGGGGACTCAATTCCTTTCAAAATTTTCCTAGGAGTGATTACCTCATCAAGAGCAATACACTTGCTAAATTAAATTCTATTGTAGCAAAACTTAGTAAAATGTTGTCAATAAAAAAATTCTCCCTTTCAGGAGAATAATTGATTCAAATCACTATCAAGCAAATAATCCAATAACAGTTCCCATCAGAAGCAATCCAATCAGACCATTAACCATATGTAAGCCAATAAGTTTTCTACTTTGACCGCTATAAACAGCTAAAACAAATTGTCCCACACCGTAAAAAGCAAGCCAGCTAAGAAAAGCAAGCATAATCGTTGCCATCAAAGGATTCACACCAAAAGTACTTTCAATTCCAGCACGTGCTGTATTTGCCGTATGTGATAATCCGATAGACATGAGCACTCCAGCGATAATCGTTCCTCCAAAGGTAAAAATCATCTCACCAACTGGCATTTTTTTGTCTGCCATTTTAGCACCCATACCAGATTCTTTTGCCCAAAATTTTCCCCAGGCGTGCATCGGATTATACAAAAGACTTTCCGCAATAATCCATATTAGAGTTCCTAAAATAATTGCTAACCAATTAAACATCTGTTTATCTCTTTTCTATGATTTTGATTATTCCCCCTTTAACCTAGCAAGCGTTTGATTTCAATGGGAATTTTGCTCCCCTTTCCCGCTGTCTTAACAGTAACATATACCATTAAGCTCAATACTTGCTATACCACCAAAGCGGCGAATCGCAATTCTCACTGATGAAGTAATCATTTCAATATTACTTCATCATTATATAAATAGTGAAACAGATTTTATTATAACATATTATTTAAGGAACATAAAGAAGCCTTGCTTATATCTCTTTTTCTATTTTTAATGATGATTTACAGATTCAATTTCACCATTTTTATTTAATTCACTATCCAATGCGTCAAGCATTCCGTGTAGCCAATCATGCATATCATTAACTGTTTTTAAATAGCCCAGTACATGTGATTTCAAACTGCGAACAAAAGCAATAACTTGTTCTTTCTCCGTATTTTTAGAAAATTTCATGTCTGAAACACTGCGACGTGTGATACTAAAACCTTTTTTAAGGTCCTCTTCTTGAAAACTTGAGTAGAAAAAGTCAAGCTGGTCATGCAATTTTACCATTTTCTCATGAACAAACATGAGCATAGGTAAAAGTTCATCATCTGCCATTTTTTCCGCTGAAAAACGTGCCATGATTGGTCCTACGGTTGCGCGAATATATTCAGTCATCATCTCTGTTTGAAGTTGAATGACATTATAAACTTTTTCCATATTGTCAATATTAGCTGTTACATCGGCTTTTTCCGAACTATCTGCCTGATTAAAAAGCAAAAGTGCGATTTCGGAATCCGCTTCATTTGGCTGATTTTTTGCGCTGAACACATCGTTAAAAACCATTTCAAAGCCATTGGCCTGTGCTAAAAATCTATCTTTAATATCCATTTTATTTTCCTTCTGAAAAGTATAAGATAAGGCGTCTCGAAAAGCTCAAAAATAGCAGCTTTTAGAGCCCTTTTAATTATAGCAAAAAAGCCGACAGACTGTCGGTTTGGAAAAATTTTATCATTCATTTAAAGTGATTCCTTCACCATAGATTCCTATCTTTCTCGTCTGGGCGATAAGATTAGTAATTCTGAGCTTTTAGAACATTCTTTATATTAATTCGAAAACTTCGCTTGCATCGCCGATAAAGCTAGCAAAAACCTCTGGTAAAGCGATTGGTTCACGGTTTATCGCAATAATTTTTGCTTGTGGATTAGCATAGTCAATCAGACTCGCAAATGGATAGACTTTAAAGCTTGTGCCGACAATAGCAATCACATCTGCTCGTTTCAAAGCCGTCAGCGCCTGCTCAATATTTTCTTGGTCAATGCTCTCATCATAGAGTACGACATTTGGGCGAACGATGCCCCCACAATTTTCATGAAGATAGCTTTTTAAAAAATCGGATGAAGTTACTGTTGCTCCGCATTTTTCACAATGACATTGGTCAATCGTACCATGAAATTCGATAGTATTTTTGCTGCCCGCTTTTTTGTGAAGTCCATCAATATTCTGGGTGATGACAGTAGCATCTAGTTTTGCCATCACACGATGGATTACATTTGGTTGTGCTTCAGGATGGTAAATCTGTTTGATAAATTGGTAGAAAGCGGCAGTGTCGTTTTGCATCGCGCGATGAGAAAGGAGATATTCAGGAGCTTTTAGTCCACTTTTGGTATAAATCCCGTCCATCGAGCGATAATCGGGAATACCTGATGGAGTAGAAACGCCTGCTCCAGTCATGAAAACAAGGTGCTGAGCGGATTTTAGAAGTGCTGCGATTTCAGTTGCTGTGTTCATTTTTTGTCCCTCTAATCATTAAAATCAAACCTAAGTTTCATATGAGCAGAACCCAGCACAACCATGCGACCGAGAAGTTCAGTTTGGGCTTTAAGAGCACAATTTGCAAGCTTTTCATTCGCTGCAGTGAGGTAGCCAATTTTATCTGGCGCTGCTTCAAACCGAGCATCAGTAATGTTTTGGATTTCGTGGAAATGGCTCATCGTCTCAAGTTCAAACGTATTGCGCAAGTCAACGAAAAGGTCATAATTGCTGTCGCCGAGCACTGCTGTGGTTGCGCAAAGCCAGTACATATTAGTCGGGTCATAGGCGGCTGTTGCGTCACGATAGCAGACTGGCGTGTCATTGATTGCTGTATAAAAGGGCACAATATGATTGAAAGTATTTGCTCCAAAAGCGAGCCACTGCACACCTGCAAGTTCTTTTGCTACATGGTTTCTGATTTGCAAGACATGCACACTATGATTGCGGTTGATACCAATCGGACGGAAAAGTTTTCGCTGACTTTCAGTATTCGTCGTACCATAAGGGTCAAATGGTGTATTTTCAAAATGACTGCTGAGCACAAACTTGACCTCTTCGACAGAAATTTTTCGGCTGGCTTTGCAGATAAATGGAAGTTCTGCATTTTGGGGGTCATTAGAGGGATTTCCTAAGAAATTTTGTCCGTACCAAGTTCGCGGATTATTATAAACACTATCTTTGATGCTGCTCGTTCCGAAAATATGACGAAGATTGTAGCCAGAAAAATCAGGATTGAGCTTGTCTGCGATATCTTTCAACCCTTTTGAGCTGAGCATGTCAGCATTTTCAAAATCAAAACGATCAATATTCATGCGATTTGGTGCAACAACATAGCTATCATCAGGGATGCGTACTGCTGCCCAATGGTGTCCGCCAATCGTTTCAAGCCACCACACTTCATCGTGGTCAGCAAATGCAATACCGTTTGGCTCATAGGTGCCATAAGTTTCAAGAAGCTCACCTAGCCGCTCAACTCCCGCACGAGCCGAAGTAATATAAGGCAAAACCAATGTCACTAAA